>NZ_JBYCKL010000089.1:0-37652 GCF_057473365.1 Halomonas sp. TH-94 | reverse complement strand
TGGTGGGTCGTGTAGGATTCGAACCTACGACCAATTGGTTAAAAGCCAACTGCTCTACCAACTGAGCTAACGACCCTTCCGAACGGGGGCAGATGTTACTGATAGCACCTTGCCATGGCAAGGACTTTTTTGACTTTGGGGCGACTAGCGACCCTTGGGGTTCTTGGTACTCTTTGGCTTGCGCATGGCCTGGACCGGCCGACGTTTGTGCTTGTCGCGGCTCCAGCGGTTCTTCTCGTCCGGGGTCAGTTCAGGCACCTTGCGCGGCGCCAGGCCGCCAGACAGGGCCAGATCGTCGATCTCGTCCTGAGAGAGCTCCACCCACTCACCCGCCTTGGCACGCTTGTCGAGAAAGATGTTGCCGTAGCGCACCCGTTTCAGGCGGCTGACGGTGAGCCCCTGGGACTCCCAAAGGCGGCGTACTTCGCGATTGCGCCCTTCCGTGATCACCACATGGAACCAGGTATTGATACCCTCGCCGCCGAACTCCTGAACATCGGTGAAGCGTGCCGGGCCGTCCTCGAGCATCACGCCCTCGACCATGGCCACGATATGCTCCTTGCGCACCTCGCCCATCACCCTCACGGCGTATTCGCGCTCGACTTGGGTGGAGGGATGCATCAGCCGGTTGGCCAGCTCACCGTCGGTGGTGAACAGCAGCAGACCGCTGGTATTGATGTCCAGGCGTCCGATGGCGATCCAACGCTCACCCTTCAGCCGCGGCAGGCGTTCGAACACCGTGCGCCGCCCTTCCGGGTCCTTGCGCGTGCACAGCTCGCCCTCCGGCTTGTTGTACATGATCACCCGCCGCGGCGTCTCCTCGGCACCGCGCAGGGTCACCGGTCGATCGTCGAGGGCGACGCGGTCGCGCATCTCGATGCGGTCGCCAAGGGTGGCAACCTTGCCGTTGACCTTGACGCGACCGGCCTCGATGGCGGTTTCCATCTCGCGGCGCGAGCCCAGCCCGGCTCGGGCCAGTACCTTCTGCAGTTTTTCCGTGTTGCTCGTCATGTGTCGTCTGACTTCTCTTCAACGGTGGATTCCGCCCCCGCTCCGCCGTCATCGTCGACGCTGGTGCGGGCGCGTTCGGCCAGGCGCGCTTCAAGATCGGCGAAGCTCAGCCCCGGCCTGTCGGACGCCTTCCCGGCGTGTGCTACGTCGGCCGTCCCGGCCGTCGCCATGACCAGCGTATCCTCGCTATCGACACGCTCGTCAAGATCTTCCTCGTCATCGTATTCGCCATCACCGTCGATTTCATCCTCATTCCCTGCCGCTACCGGGTCGGCCTGCTCCAGCAGGCGGCTGGGCGGTGGTGGAGACTCATCCTCGAACACCGGCTCCGCCATACCCTTGAGTTCATGCATGGGCGGCAGCTCGTCCAGGGTCTTGAGGCCGAAGTCGTCGAGAAACTGGCGGGTGGTGGCGTAGACCGCCGGCCGCCCGGGAACATCACGCTGCCCGACCACGCGGATCCAGCCACGCTCGGCAAGGGTGCGCATGATCGAGCTGCTCACTGCCACGCCGCGCACTTCCTCGATGTCGCCGCGGGTCACCGGCTGACGATAGGCGATCAGCGCCAGTGTCTCCAGCAGTGCCCGGGAGTAGCGTTGCGGTCGCTCGTCCCACAGTCTCGACACCCAGGGTGAAAGGCGTGGACGAATGCGCAGCTGATAGCCCGAAGCGGTCTCGATCAGCTCCATGGCGCCGCGCTCGTGGCGCTCCCCCACTCGTTCCATCGCCTCGCGCAGGCTGCGCCGCTGAGGACGCTCATGGTCGTCGAACAGTCCTTCGAGCCGCTCCAGCGACAGCGGCTCGGCCGCCGCCAGCAGCGCCGCCTCAAGGATCTCGTCGAGGCTGTCGGGCAGCTCCATGGCCGTCATATGCTGTCATCACCCCGCGACATGCTTGCTTCCTCGGTGGCAAAGGGCTCTTCAACATAGGGACTCTCGAGGTCGCTCCCCTCGTCATCGAAAGCGGCCTCTTCGCCCACTTCCCGCGGCGCACGGGCACGCACATGGATCGGCGAAAGCGGCGCGTTCTGCACGATCTCGATCATTGCCTCCTTGGCCAATTCGAGGATGGCCATGAAGGTGACGATCACGCCGGCACGACCTTCCTCCAAGGTGAACAGCGCCTCGAAGGGAGTGTAGTGCTCGTGATTCAACCGCTCCATGATCGCCAGCATGCGCTCTCGGGTCGAGAGCACTTCACGTCCAATATGGTGAACCTGGTTGAGTTCGGCGCGACGCAGAATGCCGGCCAGTGCGCCGAGCAGCTCACCGAGCTCCACGTCGGGGTGGATCACCCGCGCCTGCAACGGCGGGAGCGCCGCCCGGGCGGGAAACCAGTCCCGCCCTACCCGCGGCAGTTCGGCCAGTGCCTCAGCGGCGCTCTTGAGCTGCTCGTACTCCTGCAGGCGTCGAATCAGCTCGGCGCGAGGGTCTGTCTCATCGTCGTCACCGCCGTCCCTGGGGGGACGAGGCAGCAGGGTCCGTGACTTGATCTCGGCCAGCATCGCCGCCATCAGCAGATACTCGCCGGCCAGCTCGATCTCCATTGCCTTCATCAGCTCCACGTACTCGATGTACTGGCGGGTGATGGCGGCCACGTCAATGGCCAGGATATCCAGGTTCTGGCGTCGGATCAGGTAAAGCAGCAGATCGAGCGGCCCCTCGAAGGCCTCGAGAAATATCCGTAGCGCCTCAGGCGGGATGTAGAGATCCTCGGGGAGCTGAGTGATGGGCTCATCGAACAATCGCGCCAATACCGCCGACTGCATGGTGGCATCGGGCGCCTCGCGCCGCTCCGGCGTGTTCGTCTGTGACATCTCGCTCACGCGGAAGCTGGCCTCCCGGCTGGGCTCATCTGCGAATCCATCCCTCAGTCTACCAAGAGCCCGAGGACAGGGTAAGACCGCTCAGCCGCACGGTGTGCCGGCCACCTCGCCTTGAACACGCGCACCGGCCATGCATTCCAGGCGCGTACTCTCCAGAACGCCACGTACGTCAGCCCGGGACTGCAGCGTGATCTTCTCTGCAGCCCTCAACCTGCCCGCCACTTCTCCATCGACGCTGACCTCACGACCCTCGAGATAAGCGGACACCCTTCCGCTCATGGTCACCGTGACACGATGCTCCTGGGCGATGACGACACCTTCTATCCGGCCCTTGATCACGATCGGTTCATTGGCGATGATCTTGCCCGACACGCGTGTCGCCACACCGATGCGACTTCCCACGACATCGATCGGCAAGCGGCCACTGGGCTGTATCTCGCCACCGTCCGTAAAAGCGATCGGCTCACTTCGCGCTGCGTCCGGAAACGCCTCAAACCGGGAAGCCCGGGTCATCGTCGTTACGATCTCCGGCAAGACCGATCCCAGGGGCTTACGCCGCCCCCCATGCCAGACGATCAACGTCATGCAAGCCACGCCGATCACGATAAGCCATGTTTGTATGCCCATACCCTACTCCACGCCTTTGCGTCATCTCTTATAGGTGTCCAGCCTCGGGCACGGTGTCGAGAAAAAGCCGCCAGATGCCGCATAGCTCCACGCTTTGACAGTACCGTCAGCAAGGTAGGCTGTCGGCGACGGTCGATCTTGTCGACACGCCCTCACTGCCAGGAGGCTTGAATGTTTCAGAAGACAAAGCAGCGTCAACCGGACGAAACGGCAGCGAGCGTTGTCGCGACAGATGCCGGCCGGACTCCAGTGACTCGACAGGAGATGCCCGCGTCACGACCCAACGTCTCCGTGATCGGTAGCCATACACGAGTAGAGGGTGATATCGATGCCGGCGAAGACCTGGTCGTCGAGGGCCACATCGTCGGAACGATCACCTGCAAACGAAATACAGTGACCCTGGGAAGCAGTGCCCACCTCTTCGGTGACGTCCATGCCCATACGCTGCATGTGTCCGGCGAGGTGGAAGGCAATCTCGTAGCGGCGCATCGCGCGACGATCCATAAGGGCGCCAACGTCAGGGGAGCGATCGTGACCCCCTGCCTGATACTCGAGGACGGGAGCACTTTTCACGGAAGTATCGACATGGATCCTGACAACGCACTTCTCAAGAGTGCTTTCGGTGAGTCGGCCGATGCCGGCCAAGCACTCGCTTCGCCAACCGACGAGAGCGAGGCGGCAGTGTCAGATTCCGACGAGTCCCTCACTACCCTCACCCCCGATAGCGACACCCGGCAAGTGTGAGATGTAAACCGATAAGCGCCCTGGGTAGACGAGTAAAGCGCTCTTCATTCTGACGCCTGGGCGGTGCGGTAACGGCCGGTATAGTCGAACAGCTTCTCGCGCACCTGCCAGTGACGGCCCACCCGGCGACCGACGACGAAATCGGGGTAACGCAGGCGTCGACGCTCGGCAATGACTTCCTCGGCGCTTCTGGGTTGCCAGCGCGCTCCCGGCGCACGCAGATGATCGCGCAGGAATACTGCCCCGAAGGCGGCGCGCTGTGCCGCTGTTTCAAGGGCAAACCACTCACTCAGGCTAGTCCCGTCCTCGTCGTGGTAGGTGACCTTGAGTCGCGGCAGCCCGCGGCCGTTGACGGTGGCCTCGAGCTGCATGCCGGCCACCCGCAGCACCCGCGCATCCTTTAGGCGCAGCGCCGCCTTGAGCTTGTCGTCGGCGTCCACCAGCAGGGTCTGACAGCCGTGACAGCGCCGCGCGGCGATGTCGTTCTCGGCGCCGCACTCGCCGCACACCTTGAAACGAAAGCGAAAGTCGCACTGAGACGGCTTACAGGCACCTGCAGCCGCGCCTCGCTGGCCACTGCCTGCTCCGGCATCAGCGCAGGGGGCGACGATCAGCCCCTGACAGCGCCTGCCGAAGTGCTCGATGACAAGCTCACCGTCGCGCCGGCCCCAGAACAGGTTGGCGTGGCCACAGGCGGGACATTCGACCTGTACCGGCTCGGTGTCCGACGCCGGGCGTGGGCTACCCACTTCCGGCGCGTAGAGATCCCAGGGATTGCCGGCGTAGTCGAGGATCAGGCAGTCGCGCTTGCCCGGGGCAAGGCGTAGGCCGCGGCCGACGATCTGCTGATAGAGGCTCACCGATTCGGTAGGCCGCAGAATTGCGATCAGGTCGACGTGGGGGGCATCGAAACCCGTCGTGAGCACGGCAACGTTGACCAGATACTTGATTTCGCGGGCCTTGAAGGCGGCGATGACGCGTTCGCGCTCGTGCGACTTCGTTGTACCGGTGAGCAGCGCCGCCTCAGCGGCCGGCAAATAACCGAGTATCTCTTCGGCATGCGCTACCGTCGCAGCAAACAGCATCACGCCCCGGCGTTCGCGAGCACGCTCGACCACCTCGGCGACGATGCCCGGTGTGGCGCGATTGCCCGCCACCACTCGGTTGAGCTCCTCTTCACGAAACAGCCCGCCCGCAGCGGGAGCGAGCCGCGAGAAGTCGTAGCGCGCCACTGCCGCATCCACGCGCCGCGGCTCGGCCAGATAGCCCTGCTTGACCATGAGTCGCAGCGGCTGTTCGAATACGCAGTCGCGAAAGAAGCAGTCGTCGTCGCCACGCACCATGCCGTGATGATGGCGGCGATAGATGAAGCCCTGTCCCAGGCGATAGGGGGTGGCAGTCAGCCCAAGCACCTTGAGCCGCGGATTGGCCCGCCTGAGCGATTCGATCACGCGACGATAGCTGGCATCCTCCTTGGGAGAGACACGATGACACTCATCGATGACCAGCAGGGTGAAGTTTTTGTCGTCGAAGCGTGACAGGTTACGCACTACCGACTGCACCGAGCCGAACACCACCTGACGTACGCTCTCCTTGCGCCCCAGCCCGGCACTGAAAATATCGGCATCGAGGCCGTAGGCCAGATACTTGGCGTGGTTCTGCTCCACCAGTTCACGCACATGGGCGAGTATCAGCACGCGGCCGCGTGCGAGCCGCGCCAGCTCGGCGATCACCAGTGATTTACCGCTGCCGGTAGGCAGCACTACCACCGCCGGATCGTCGCTGCCGCGAAAGTGCGCCACCACGCGCGCCACCGCCTCCTGTTGGTAGGGGCGCAGCGCCGGGGCGGTCGATCTGGTGGTGGCGTCAGGGGCGATTGTCATGGGCGGGCAGGAAGCGGTCGGTCGGTCATCTTACCTGCCCAGGCGCCCTGCGTCAGGTGAAGCGCGGCTCGCGCCCGGCCATTCTGGCCGCCACGGCTTCCAGCTGCTCCTCGCCGCCGAGCAGCCCGCGCTGCAGGCTGGCTTCCAGCGCCAGGCGCTGGCGCTCGGACATGCCGGGGGCTCTTGCGAAGAGCTCCCGTGCCGCGGCTACCGCCCTGGGCGAACGTTCCGCCACCGCCGTGGCAATGTCGCGGGCAATACGTTGCGGGTCATCGGCCATACGCGTGGCCAGGCCAAGCGCGACGGCTTCTGCGCCATCCACCTTGCGTCCCGTCCAGGCCAGCTCACGCAGCACGTCGCCGCGCACGTCAGCTGCAGTGACGCTGATACCCATGTCGGGGATGATGCCCCATACGATCTCGAGCAGCGCCAGGCGTGCCTGGGGGCAGACGACCCGAATATCCGCCCCCAGGGCGATTTGCAGGCCGCCCCCATAGACATGTCCCTGCAGAGCGGCAATGACCGGCACCCCGGCATCGCGCCAGCCCAGTGCCAGGCGCTGCACCGGGTTGATCCCCTGCCCGTCGGGAGCCAACAGCGAGGGCAGCCGCTCGGGAGTCGACATGATGGCTGCCATGTCGAGCCCGGCACAGAAGCTCTCCCCCTCCCCCTTGAGTACCACGGCGCGCAGCCCATCCAGCTCGCTCAAGTGCTGCTGAGCAGCAAGTAGCGCATCGATCATCGGCCAGTCGAGACCGTTGTGTTCGCGAGGTCTCGAAAGCGTAACCTCGGCCACATGCTCCTGAAACGTAAGTGTCACTCGCTCATGAAAAACTTGTTGACTCATGCCTTGCTGCCTCTGCTCAACCCATCAGATCAGTCTGGCGCCACGGGCAAAATTGTCAAACATTCGTTTTATTTTCCTTCACTGGTTTCTCGTCGAGTTCGTCTATAGTGAAGATTCAGTGCTGTGTCAGACGAAGCCACCAAAGGGCAGCGGGGCGAAGGTGGCTCTCGTCACACCGGTGGATGGAATCACTGGTTCATCGGACCTAAACGTCGTGAAACCTGATGAAGGTCATGCCAACCGGTGGCACTCTTCGAGCACCCTTTAGCTGCACTCCTCGCAGAGGTGCAGCAAACGCTCGGTCTCCGAAACGAGGACACTGCCATGCCGGAAAAACCAACAACGATTGCCAGGATGGCCCTGGTGCGGGATGAGCTGCTGACACTTGCCGAAGCTCACGAACGCGCCGAAGTCATACGTTATCGACGCCTGGCCTTCAGCTTTCTGCCATTCGACACCACCGTGAGTCGGCTGATGGCTTCGCTAGGCGTTCAATGCGAAATGCGCGTCGAAGAGCTGCGCCGTCTTTCGCGCCAGCTGGGACTGCCTGACATCGGCAGCATGCAGACCACCCAGACGACCACTCCACCCCCTCTCTTCATCGACACACCACTGCAGGCATTCGAAGTGCTGGTTCAAGCGGTCAACGATGCCGAAAACTCGAAACACTTCCACAAACATCTGCGCGAGGTCAGTACCGTTCCCGCGCTCTATCCGGCCCAAACGGCAATGATCAAGCAGAAGCAGGCGGAACATGCCGTCCTGGAGGGCTTTCTCGCCTCGCGCACCGAGCTCGATCGGATGGATCAACGCGCCTGACGGCGACCCGTCTCTAGGAATCAGCATCACAACGCGGCAGGGATGAGCCAGAACAGCATAAAGAAGAGGCGGCCTAAAAAGGCCGCCTCTTTTCTTTCGTGGTGGGCGTGATCAGCCCAGCCATACGCGAGCATTGCGGAACAAGCGCATCCAGGCACCATCCTGGGTCCATTCCGCAGGGCGCCAGGAGTTGGCTACTGCCCTGGTGACGCGCTCGGGGTGCGGCATCATGATGGTGACGCGCCCGTCCGGCGTCGTCAGCCCGGTGATACCGGAAGGCGAGCCATTGGGGTTGGCCGGGTAGTGGCTGGTCACCTGTCCGTAGTTGTCGATATAGCGCAGGGCCACCTGGGCGCTACCCTGCATGCTGCGCAGATGGGCGCTGTCGCGGAACTCGGCGCGTCCTTCACCGTGAGCCACCGCGATCGGTAGCCGCGAGCCCTCCATGCCGGCCAGCAGGATCGAAGTGCTCTGCTCTACCTGCACCATGGCGACCCGCGACTCGAACTGCTCGGACTCGTTACGCACGAAGCGCGGCCAGTTCTCGGCGCCGGGAATCAGCTCCTTGAGCTGGGCGAACATCTGGCAGCCGTTGCACACGCCGAGACCGAAGCTGTCGTCACGCTCGAAGAACGTGGCGAACTGCTCCCGGGCACGTGGATTGAACAGCACCGACTTGGCCCAGCCGCCGCCTGCACCCAGCACGTCTCCGTAGGAGAAGCCGCCGCAGGCCACCAACCCCTTGAAGGTATCGAGGGACACGCGCCCTTCGATGACGTCGCTCATGTGCACGTCCACCGCATCGAAGCCGGCATGGTGAAACGCCCAGGCCATCTCCAGCTGACCGTTGACCCCCTGTTCGCGCAGGATCGCCACCGCCGGCCGTGCCGTATTGACGTAGGGGGCGGCGATATCCTCGTTTACGTCGAAGGTGGGACTCGCCGACAGACCCGGGTCGCGGCCGTCGAGCAGACCGTCGAATTCACTCTTGGCACAGTCGGGATTGTCGCGCAGCGCCTGCATGCGATAGCTGGTCTCGGCCCAGGTACGCTGAGCCAACAAGCGGGTGGTCTCGAGCAGCGGTTCCTCGAACAGAGTGACCCGCACCTGGTCGTCGTAGCGCGGCCGGGCGATGACGCCACAGGTCTCGATACCGGCAGCGGCGAACTGCGCCAGCACCTCTTCGGTATATTGCCGGTTGACTTGGATCACCGCGCCGAGCTCCTCGGCGAACAGCGCATCCACCGCCTGGGTCGGCTCGTCGATCAGCCAGTCGAGCTTGATCTCGAGGCCGGCGTGGGCGGCGAAGGCCATCTCCAGCAGCGTGACCAACAGGCCGCCGTCGCTACGGTCGTGGTAGGCCAGCAGCTTGCCATCGGCATTGAGCCCCTGGATCACGGCAAAGAAAGCCTTGAGGTCCTCCGGGTCGTCGAGGTCGGGGCAGTCGTTGCCCAGCTGTCCATAGACCTGGGCCAGCGCCGAGCCGCCCAGACGATTCTTGCCGCCGCCCAGGTCGACCAGAATCAGATCGGACTCGTCCTGCTCGAGATTGATCTGCGGAGTCAGCGTCTTGAGGGCATCGGTCACCGGGGCGAAGCCGGTCACCACCAGCGACAGTGGCGAAGTGACACTCTTCTCCTCGACCTCGTCGCCCTCGCCCGTCTGCCAGGCCGTGCGCATGGACATGGAATCCTTGCCCACCGGAATGGCGATGCCGAGCTGCGGGCATAGCTCCATGCCGACCGCGTGCACGGCGTCATACAGCGCCTGGTTCTCGCCGACATGGTCCGCCGCACTCATCCAGTTGGCGGAGAGCTTGATGTCACCCAGCTTTGCGATCGGTGCGGCGGCCAGATTGGTGATGGTCTCGGCCACCGCCAGACGGGCGCTCGCCGCCGGGTCGATCAAGGCCACCGGCGGACGCTCGCCCATGGCCATGGCCTCACCGGCGTGCGTCTCGTAGCTTGCGGTGGTGACGGCGACGTCGGCCACCGGTACCTGCCAGGGGCCGACCATCTGGTCGCGGGCCACCATGCCGGTAATGGAGCGGTCGCCAATGGTGATCAGAAAGCTCTTGGCGGCCACGGTAGGCAAACGCAGAACGCGCTCCATGGCCTCGCGCAGGTCCAGGTTGTCGAGCATCACGCCCGGCAGATCCAGCACCTCGCGCTGGAATTCACGCTGCATCTTCGGCGGCTTGCCAAACAGCACGCTCATGGGCAGATCGACCGGCTTGGTCTCAAAGTGACCGTCGCGCACTTCCAGATGGTGCGCCTCGATGGCCTCGCCAACCACTGCATAAGGACACCGCTCGCGGGCACACAGCGCATCGAAGGTGGCGAGGTCCTCCGGCGCCACCGCCAGCACGTAGCGCTCCTGGGCCTCGTTACACCAGATCTCCAGCGGGCTCATGCCCGGTTCGGCATTGGGCACCGCACGCAGCTCGAAGCGCCCCCCGCGCTCGCCGTCCTTGACCAGCTCCGGCAGTGCATTGGAGAGACCGCCGGCGCCAACGTCATGGAAGAAGCGAATGGGATTGGCCTCGCCCAGCGCCCAGCAGCGGTCGATGACTTCCTGGGCGCGGCGTTCTATCTCGGGGTTCTCACGCTGGACCGAGGCAAAGTCGAGATCGGCGCTGGAGGTACCGGAAGCCATCGATGAAGCCGCACCGCCGCCCAGGCCGATTAGCATGGCCGGCCCGCCCATCACGATCAGCTTGCCGCCGACGGGAATCTCGCCTTTCTGTACGTGACCGTCACGAATGTTGCCGTAGCCGCCGGCGATCATGATCGGCTTGTGGAAGCCGCGTCGCTCGATGCCCCCGAGACCCAGAGTGTCCTGCTCGTAGGTGCGAAAGTAGCCGGCGAGATTGGGGCGGCCGAATTCGTTGTTGAACGATGCCCCGCCGATCGGCCCCTCGAGCATGATCGCAAGCGCCGACTGCATGCGTTCTGGCTTGCCGTAGTCGAACGCCTCCCAGGGCTGCACGAACTCGGGAATACGCAGGTTGGAGACGGTGAAACCGGTGAGACCCGCCTTGGGCTTGCCGCCGATACCGGTGGCGCCTTCGTCGCGAATCTCGCCGCCGGCGCCGGTGGCAGCGCCGGGATAGGGCGCAATCGCCGTGGGGTGGTTGTGGGTCTCCACCTTCATCAGTATGTGGATCGGTTCCTGCTGCGCGCCGTACACGGCACGCTCGGCGGCCTTGCCGGTCAGCGGGGCGGCGAAGAACCGCGGCGCCGTTGCCCCCCGGATCACCGCAGCGTTGTCGCTATAGGCGGAAAGAATGTCCTCGGGGGAGGCCTGGTAGGTATTCTTGATCATCTTGAACAGCGAATGGCTCTGCGCCTCGCCGTCGATGACCCAGTCGGCATTGAAGATCTTGTGGCGGCAGTGCTCGGAGTTGGCCTGGGCGAACATCATCAGTTCGACGTCGCTGGGATTGCGACCGAGCTCCCGGAAAGCCTCGACGAGGTAGTCGATCTCATCCTCGGCCAACGCCAGCCCCAGACCGACATTGGCCGCTTCCAGCGCCTCTCGCCCCCCTTCGAGGATGTCCACCTGACCCAATGGCGCCGGCTCATGATGGGCAAATAGCTTGGCGGCATCGGAGGCGTCGGTCAGCACGTTCTCGGTCATGCGGTCGTGCAGGATCTCGTGAATTGCCATGAAGGCCGCTTCGGACATCGGCGCCTTGAGCACTACCCGGTAGGCCACTCCTCGCTCGATACGGCGAACTCGCGACAGGCCACAGTTATGGGCGATGTCGGTCGCCTTGGACGACCACGGCGACTGAGTACCGATACGCGGAACCACCAGAAACAGCTGACCTTCGCCATCCAGCGCACTTCGGGCGTCATCGCTCTCGCTTCGGATGCCGTAGTCGAGCAGTTGACCGAGGAGAGCCCGCTCCTCATCGGAAAATTCACCGTCGTGATCCACGAAATGCACGAATACAGCGTGCAGGGACTCGACCTCGGGAACCCGTGCGCGCAGAGTAGCCAGCAGCTTGTCGTGACGGAAAGCGGAAAGGGCAGGCGCGCCTCGAAGTTCGAGCATGTCTTGAAGCCTCTGAAGCAAGCGAAGGGATGGCCGCACGGCGGCGCAGAAAGGCGCCATGATACTGGAAAGCGACGATGAGACGAAATGCAGCGGATGACAGTCGTGCGTCAGGCCGTTATCGTGGGGTTCTCATCGTCGATCGTCGTCTAAATGCCCGAGCTTGATAGCCGTATCCTGCTGAGCCGCCTGCGCCTGGCCGCCCTGTTGCTGCTGGGCGTCATCCTGTGCCTAGCCCCCTACCGCCACTTCAAACCCAGTAGCGGTTTACTGGAAGCGGTGCACGAGCGCGACTTCATCAGCGTTCATACGCGCAACACGCCGAGCACCTACTACGAAGGGCGTCATGGACCGACCGGGTTCGAATACGAACTGATGCGGCGTTTCGCCGAGTTTCTCGATGTCAGCTTGACCCTGGATGCCCGTCATCATGTTCAGAGCGCGCTGGACGCGGTACGCCTGGAGGGCGATCTGGCGGCGGCAACGCTGCCGCTGGATCTGACCCAGCCCGACCTTATCTATAGTCGCCCCATCCTCGATCTGCAACCGCTGCTGGTCTATCGCCGTGGCCTGCCGCCGGTCAGGGCAGCGGAAGACCTCGCCGGCCTGACCATCGGCACGATCCGCGGCTCGGGCACCGACCTCGTGCTGCGTGAACTGCAAAATGAGCATCCGGAGCTGGGCTGGGGCGAGTCGTCGGAAGTGGAGGTCGCCGAGCTGCTGGGCCGGGTGGAGAACGGCTATCTCGATGCCGCGGTGGTATTCGAGCACCAGTTCCGGATCAACCGAATCTTCTTTCCCGGCGTGGAGCGCGGCTTCCCGCTGGGCAAGCCGCTCTCCATGGCCTGGGCTTTCCCTGCCAAGGGGGGGCTTGGGCTGCAACAGCAGGCCAACCGGTTCCTCACCGACCTGCATCAGGACGGTTGGCTCGATGAACTGATCGCACGCCATTTCGGCCATGATGACTATCTAGAGTACGTGGGGGCGCGGGTCTTCATCGGCCATCTCAACGAGCGTCTGCCCACCTATGCCGAACTGTTTCGCGAAGCGGCTCGCAACACCGGCTTCGACTGGAAACTGCTGGCAGCGCTGGGCTATCAGGAGTCTCACTGGGACCCCGAGGCCACCTCGCCCACGGGGGTGCGCGGCCTGATGATGCTTACCCTTCCCACCGCCGGCGAACTGGGCGTGAGCGACCGGCTCGATCCGGCGCAGAGTGTGGATGGCGGAGCACGCTACCTGCGCCAGCTCAAGGATCGGCTGCCCGAATCGATCCAGGGTGACGACAGGCTCTATATGGCCATGGCGGCCTATAACGTGGGGCTAGGGCATTTATATGACGCCCGCAGGATCGCCGAAGAGCTCGGCGGCGACCCCAACCGCTGGGAGGATGTGCGCGAAGCGCTGCCGCTGCTGCAGAAGCGTGAATGGCACAGCAAGACCCGACATGGCTATGCACGGGGCGGCGAACCGGTGATCTACGTGCGCAACATCCGCCGCTATTACGAGATCCTGTCGTACGTCGATCGCAGCCAGCAGCAGTACCTGCAGCTCAACGAGCTGCCAAACGGCGAGGATACTGAAGCCCCGCTGTTCGATATCATTTCTCCCCTCCTGTAGCAGAGCGTGCCCATGAACCGTCCTGCCGCTATCTTCACCTGCCTGACCTTCCTGCCCCTCGCCCTAGGCGTGATGGACGTGAGGGGCGATCGCACGCTGCACGAGCTCGTCACGCTCTGGCTGACGGGCATGCTCGTCCTGGCTCAGCTATTGATGCTGCTGGGTGGGCGGGCATTGGCGAAGGGGCTGGTATGTGCAGTGCTGCTGCCGCTGATCCTGGCACTCGCAAGCTACGCCTTGCCGGAGTACTGGATTCCGCTGTTGCACTGGGATGCCCTGAGCCAGGGAATAGCCGACGGTCTGACGCTCGAGGCATGGCGACCGGCCCTGCTGGCTACATTGAGCCTGATTCTGATCGCCGTGCTGATCGTCACACGCTCCCAATCCGCCCTTGGCGGCCCACTGCTCTTGCTCGTGGTCGTGCTGTTGCTGGGAGCTCAGGGACTGCTGGGCAAGACGGGACAGGACGCATCGCTGCTGCGCACAGCGGCCGGCTCCTGGGTCATGCTGGCCATGGCCATCCTGGTGACGAGCCTCGCCTTGGTTGCTCTGCCCGGCTGGCGCCACCACGCCGCCCCTCTCAGACGAGCCCTGGTACCCTCGCTTGCCCTTGTCCTGGGCGTGCTGATGCTGTGGTATCACCAGAAGGAGATCACCGAACGGGAGCTGTATAAAAACGTCGAGGCGGAAACCCAGCAGCTCGGCAATCGGCTGACCCGCGAGATTCAGGACCATCTGGCCGCCATAGAGCGCTTCGCCAACGTCTGGACCCTATTCGATGAGCCGCCCAGCCAGGCGGAGTGGTCCCGTCAGGCGGCGCTCTATCATCGCGATTTTCGCTACCTGCTCAATATCGCCTTCGTCGACCCCGACAGCCGCCTGACGCGTGTCTATCCGCAGAACGACATCAACCTCCGGGTTCTGGGAGCCCGGCTGTTCGACGCCCAGCCGGCGGGGCGCGAGGCGGTCAGCCGTGCACTGTTCGAGCAGCGTATCGGACGCACCGATGTGATCATGCTGCTACAGGGCGTTCCCGGCATCATTCACTACCTGCCGATCGCTAACGATGAGCAGCGCACGCTCGGCGCCGTAGCCATGGTCATCAGTCTACCCAAGCTGGCCGATACGCTGTTCAGCGAGGTGGACGGACGACACCTCGGGCTGACCTTGAGTCAGGAAGACCAGATACTGGCCAGCCAGATCCCGACAGCCGCCCTTGCGCCCCACCAGCACCAGGTTCAGCTCGATGTTGCCGGCGCGCCTCTCAGTCTGAGCGTTCAGCCCAGCCATGCCAGGCAGTTGCAGCGCCTGCCCCGGTATCCCGTGGTCAGCCTGGGCACGGGCCTCACCCTGGCCTATCTGCTCTATCTGGTGCTGCATGGCTACACCCGGCTGGCACGTCAGCACCGTCGAGTGCGCGATACCAATCGCGTACTGCGGCGCGAAATACATACCCGCAGCGAGCTGCAGGAGGAGGTCGAATGGCTGGCCCGGCATGATGAGCTGACTCGGCTGCCCAACCGGCGGCTGTTCATGGAAACGCTCGAAGCCAACGCCTTGCGGCGCCCGCTCAGCGTGTTGATCTGCGACGTCGACCACTTCAAGCGCATCAACGACCACCAGGGCCATCTCGTGGGTGATCGCTATCTGATCGCTCTGGGCCGGCTAGGGCGCGGGGTGGTCGAGGCTTCCGGCGGGGTTTTCGCCCGCTACGGCGGCGAGGAGTTCGTGGCCTGCCTGCCCCAGACCGACGCCACGCAAGCCCAGGCGATTGCCGAATCGCTGCGCAAAGGCCTGCAGGATGCCGAGTTGCAGCATCACGATGGCCAGCCGCTCACTGCCAGTATCGGCGTGGTCACCCTTGTCGACGGTCCGCTGGACGTCGCCGCCATCATGCAAGCCGCCGACGACGCTCTCTACCGCGCCAAAGCCGAGGGGCGCAACCGGGTCAGGGTTGCCGCACCGCTATTTCTCGGCGAGCAGGCCTGAAGCAGCCCCATCATTGTCTCGTCTGGCCTCGAAGAACGCCTTGAGCAACCTTGCCGCGCGGGCGCCAAGCACTCCACCCTCCACCGTGACCTGGTGGTTGTGCCAGGGCTGGGCAAACAGGTTGGCCTTCGACTCCACCATCCCGGTGCGCGGCTCTGCCGCTCCGTAGACCAGCCGGGCGATCCGCGCATGGATGATGGCACCGGTGCACATCAGGCAGGGTTCCAGGGTGACATAGAGCGTGCATCCGTCCAGCCGGTAATTGCCCTGCCTTTGGGCCGCATCGCGCAACGCGCGAATCTCGGCATGGGCGCTGGGGTCATGGCCGGAGATCGGGGCGTTGTAGCCAGCCCCGACGATCTCCCCTACCGGGTTCACCACCACAGCACCCACCGGCACCTCACCGGCGGCAAGCCCCTCGCGGGCCTGATCCAGCGCCCTGTGCATGTAGAATTCGTCACTGCGCATCGGCGCGGACTCCGTTATGCTGATGCCTGAAACAACCGTATGATACGCCCCTGAGGAAGCAACATGACCGACGCCCTGAACCAGCTCGTCGCCCTGCTTGGGCTGGAAGAAATCGAGGAGAATCTGTTTCGCGGACGCAGCCAGGATCTTGGCCTGCCGCAGCTGTTCGGCGGCCAGGTTCTCGGCCAGGCGCTTTCGGCCGCCACCCGCACGGTAGACGCGACTCGCCAAGCGCACTCCCTGCATGGCTATTTCCTGCGTCCCGGTGACCCTCATCGTCCAGTAGTTTATCAGGTGGATGGCATGCGTGACGGCGGCAGTTTCACGACGCGGCGCGTGACTGCCATTCAAAAGGGGCGGCCGATCTTCTTCTGCAGCGCCTCCTTCCATGGTCGCGAAGAGAGCATTGCACATCAGATGGCGATGCCCGACTTGGTGACACCCGAGGCGCTGGCCCAGGATCCGAACGCCCGCCTGGAGCGCTTCCCCGGCCATCCCATCGAGTTCCTCCACCTGGGCGACGAAGCCGAGCCGGGCCAGCCTTCGCGCAAGCGCCTATGGTTCCGCCTGACCGGGGAGCTGGAAGCGGACCCCGCTCTGCACCGCTACCTGCTGGCTTACAGTTCCGACTTCAACCTGCTGACCACGGCGCTGGTGCCGCACGGCATTACCTTCCGCGACCCCAAGCTGAAGATCGCCAGTCTCGACCACGCGCTGTGGTTCCATCATGACGTTCAGGTCAACGACTGGTTGCTGTACGACATGGACAGCCCCTGGGCCGGCGGCGGTCGCGGCTTCGCCCGCGGCAGCATCTACGACCGAAGCGGCAGGCTGGTCGCCTCTACCGCCCAGGAAGGCTTGACGCGGCTACGCGACTAATGTAGCAATCAAGCGCGACCGCTTTTGGCCGATCTCTATGAGTGCTTGCCTCCCGTTCAAGCCTTAGTCCGTTCAGAGATCGCTGATATGAAAACATCGGCCTCAAAAGCCTCCTTTGCGCTGGGCCTGCAGGCCCGTATCCTGATGCTGGTTCTGCTCCCACTGCTACTGACCACGTTGGGTCTGGTAGCGCTGGACTCCTACAGCCGCATTCAAGACACCCAGGACGCTCTCACCCGGCAACGACACCTCCTGATCGAAACGCGCCAGGCCGGCGTACGCGACGTGGTCGAAAGCGCTCGCACGGCCATACAACCCATCTTGCAGGATGCACGACTGAGCGATGGCGAAAAGCGCGAGCGCGCCGCCGAGATCGTGCGAGCCATTCAGTTCGAAGGTAACAACTACGTCTTTGCCTACCAGTACGACGGGCTCAACGTTGCCACTGCGCCCATGCCCCACCGGGAAGGCACCAACATGATCGGCGTTCAGGCGCCGGACGGTGCCTACATCATTCGCGACCTGATCGACGTGGCCAGGCAAGGCGGTGGATTTTACGCCTACCCCTGGGAATATCCCGGTACCAACGCCATCGAGCCTAAGTATTCTTATGCCACCCAGGTGCCCGAGTTCGAGTGGATGCTGGGAGCCGGTGTCTACGTGACCGATATCGACGCCGCCATAGCCGAGTCCGAGACGCTGGCCGCCACGGAGCTGCGTCACTCGATCCTGACCGCCGCCGTCACGGGGCTCTTGATCTTCATCGGCGTGGCCGCGATCTCCATATGGCTGGTGCGCCGTACCGTACGCCCCATTCGCCGAACCGCCGAGGCCATGCGCGACATCGCCAAGGGCCAGGGTGACCTGACCCGTCGTCTCCAGGTGGAGAGCCGCGACGAGATCGGTGAGCTCGCAGCACAGTTCAATGCCTTCGTTGCACGCATGCAAAACACCCTGCGCGATGTACGTCTCAGCACCGCGAGCGTCAATCAGGCCGCCGAGGAGATCGCTCAAGGCAGCGATGAACTTGCCACGCGCACCGAGCAGGCCGCTGCCAACCTGCAGGAGACGTCCGCCTCGATGGAGGAGATCACCGCGACGGTGAATCACAGCGCCGAGTCGGCCGAGCAGGCCAATCAGCTGGTGATAGCCACCTCGCAGGTGGCGCACGAAGGCGAGAGCGCCATGCAGCGCGTCGAGCGCACCATGGCCGACATCGATGCCTCGTCCGCTCGCATAGCCGAGATCGTCAGGCTGATCGACGGGATCGCCTTTCAAACCAACATCCTGGCACTCAATGCCTCGGTCGAGGCTGCCAGAGCAGGCGAACACGGCCGCGGTTTCGCCGTGGTGGCCCAGGAGGTCCGGACGCTGGCCAGTCGTTCCGGCGATGCGGCGCGAGAAATTCGCGCTCTGATCGACGCGTCAGTGGCTCACGCTCGCGACGGCAGCGAAATCGTTCAACGCGCGGGAGAGACCATGCGCGAGATCGTCACCAGCGTGGCGCGAGTCAATGACGTCATTGCCGAAATCAGTGCCGGCGCTCGCGAGCAGAACGCCGGTATCGGGCAGATCAACACCGCCGTGGCCGAGATGGATACCATGACCCAGCAGAACGCCGCCATGGTACAGCAGACCTCCACCGCGGCCGCCGACATGCGCCGCCATGCTCAGCACCTGAGTGAGCTGGTCGGGACCTTTGTGCTGGGGGACGACGTGGCCAAGCTGGCGACACCGGAACGGCGAGGCGCACCCGCCCGCCCCTTGCTTGAGCGCCCTGGAGCAGATCCCAAACCACGCAAGATACCGGCAGCCGAAGAGGAGTGGGAAACGTTCTAACGCATAGCGGCGGCAAGCCAACTGGCTGCCGCCGCATTTCCGCTGGCTCGTGGACGATCAAACCCTGACGCCGGGCACGTCCTGCCGCGGCCGCGGCATCGGTTCCCGGGGCGGCACATCGGTAGTGACTTCGATCTCGCTCTCTTCACCCTCCTGCCAGAAACGCAGTTGCACGTCCTCGTCCACCGCGGTGTCGCGCACCAGCTCCAGGTAGCGCAGCGGCGTATCGGGCACCTCGCCATTCACCTCCAGCAGCAGCGCACCCGGCTCAAGGCCGGCCTCGGCGGCCGGGCCGCGCACGTCGCTGACCAGCACGCCGGGGCGATCGGGCAGGTTCAGCGCTTCGCGCAAATCGTCGCTGACCGGCGCCACGGTTATGCCCAGGGCTACCACCACCTGATCGTCCAGCCCTTCGTACTCGATATCGCGCGCCGCCTCGAGTACCTGAGGCGCTACATGGATGCTCGCCCCCGCATGGATGGCCAGGGCGATGGCATCGCTGGGGCGGCTGTCGATGCGCAGGCGTTCGTCCCGCCCTGGCAGGCTCAGTTCCAGCACTCCGAGGAAGGTGTGATCGACGATGGCATCCACATAAACGCGCTCTAGAGTCGCCTCCATCTCACCAAGCACGTTGCTGAGCAGATCATGGGTCATGGGACGCGGCGAGCGCTCCCCGGCAAGGCCACGCAGGATCGCACCAGCCTCGTTGACGCCGATGAAGATCGGGATCACCTCACGCGACCCCGGCTCACGCAGCAGGACGACCGGCGGCCCGCCGAAGCCGGCTACGCCAACCGTGGCGATCTCCACTTCGATCATTTCATCGGCATCGGCCGCGAGTTCACGCGCCCCGGCGCCCAGCGAAACGGCCAGCAGCACGGCCCCGCACAGCAGCGACACCAGATGCCCGCATTTGGGCAATGACATAGGCCTTCTCCCGACAGATTGACAGGTTCAGACCTTCAGCATGGCACCCATGACGGCACCCTGCCATGCCCCGCCTTGCTACGGCTTGTTTTCCGCCCGGGCTCAGGGAAGCCGCAAGATTTCCTTGAAGCCGCCCCAGATCATGCGCTTGCCATCGAAGGGGTGATTGGCCACATCCATCATGTCGGCCATACGGGGATCTTCCATCACCTTGGCATTGATCCGATCACGCTCCTCCCGCGAGGGGTAGAGAATCCAGGAGAAGATCACCGTTTCACCCGGCTCCAGCTTGACGCTCTGGGGAAAGGAGGTGTGCTCGCCCGGCTGGACGTCATCGGCAACGCACTCCACGTACTCCAGCGCGCCGTGCTCGCGCCACACTTCTCCAGCCCGCCGGGCCATGTCCAGATACGCCTCCAGGTTGCCTTCCGGAACCGGCAGTATGAATCCATCGACGTAGCTCATGAGATTGTCTCCTGAAAAAAAGTCGTATGCGGATGGGTTCTGATACCTCATATCTCTTTCGATTCAGCGAGCGGCAATTCGACAGCAATGCCGTTCGAAAGCACCTCTTGCAGGCGGCGTTCAAGAAAGCGCCGCTCGGCGCCATGGGACACCAGGGCCAGCGCCTGGCGGTATTGCTCGGCAGCTTCCTCACATCGACCCAACCGGCGCAGCAGATCGGCGCGTGTGGCCGGCAGCAGGTGATAGCCGGGCAGATGAATCTTTTCGAGCAGCTCGAGGCCTGCCTCCACGCCATCGGCCATGGCAATCGCCACGGCTCGATTGAGCGCCACCACCGGTGTGGGTTGAATGGTGTAAAGCAAACTGTAGAGCGCAGCGATACGCCGCCAGTCGGTCTCCTGAGGCGTGGCGGCCTGCGCGTGCAATGCAGCGATGGCCGCCTGCACGCTATAGCTGCCAAGCGCTGCATCACGCAGCGCCTCTTCGACGTTAGCGATGCCCTCTTCGATCTCGTCGGCCTTCCAGCGCGTGCGATCCTGTTTTTCCAGCAGCACGATGTCCCCGGCCTCATCGGTACGCGCATCGCGCCGCGCGTGGTGCAGCAACATCAGTGCGAGCAGGCCACGTGCCTCGCGCTCGGCCGGCAGCAGTCGCACCAGCATGCGCCCCAGTCGGATCGCTTCGGCGCACAGATCGACGCGCACCCAGTCATCGCCGAAACTGGCCGCGTAGCCCTCATTGAAGATCAGGTAGATAACCGCCAGCACCGCCTCCAGGCGCTCCTCCAGTGCCGTATCGGCGGGCACCTCGAAGGGTATGCCGGCATCGCGGATCTTGGCCTTGGCCCGAACCAGCCGCTGAGCCAGGGTGGGCACCGGCACCATGAAGGCGCGGGCGATCTCCTCCGTTCGCAGCCCGCCCAGGGTGTGCAGCGTCAATGCCACCTGGGCAGGCCGCGCCAGCGCCGGATGGCAGCAGGCAAAGATCAGGCGCAGGCTGTCGAGGGGTTCGGCCTCGAGGTCGTTATCGAGCAGCAGCTCGAGGTGCTGGCGCAGCTCATCGCCCTTGCGCTCACGCATCTGCTGGTGGCGCAGCTGGTCGACCACCTTGTGACGTGCCGTGGATATCAGCCACGAGGTCGGGTTCGGCGGCCAGCCCTGTGCAGGCCACTGCATCATCGCCGCCTCGAAGGCCGCCTGCACTGCATCCTCAGCCAGCTCGAAGTGGCCGAATCGGCGAATCAGGCTGGCCAGCACGCGGCCATACTCGCGTCGATAGAGCTCATCCAAAGACACGCTATCCTCACAATCGGTAGGCGGGATCCACCGGTCGTACCTCGACCGAGCCACCGACCCGCAGCGGCGGAATGCGCCGGGCCAGCGTCAGCGCTTCATCCAGGTCGCGGCACTCCACCACATGGAAGCCGCCCAGCTGTTCGCGACTCTCGGCGAAGGGGCCGTCCAGCATGACCGTCTTGCCATTCTGCTCGCGCAGGGTGGTTGCCGAGGCCACCGACTGCAGCCGGGCACCGCCGCGGTAGTGCCCGTTGGTGACCATCTCCTGGATCAGGGCGTTGTAATCGTTCATGACCGCGTCACGCTCGGCATCCGGCAAGCCATTCCACAGCGCCTCGTCGATACAGCACATCAACATGTATTGCATGGCAGTTCTCCTGATAAGCGCAGCCTCATGGCTGCCTGATAAGAGATCGAACAAGCTCGCCGTGAATCGACAGTGCTTCGCTGGGTGACAGCCTCAAGCCGTCTCGAGCACACGAGTCGGCCGCATTTCGGCCAACAGGGTGTCGGCCAGGGCCGTCAGCAGGGCCTGTTCGCCATGACTCGTCTCGGTAACCAGCATGATGTGGGCATCCGGCAACGACGGCAGCCCATGCTCGGACGAGAGCGCGACCAACCCCGGCGTGAGCTGGCTAAGCGGCATGGGTGCAATGGCAAAACCGGTAGCGGCGGCGGCGTGCAAACTGGCTCCACTCATGCACAGCATGGCGGTGCGCTGGGCGATGCCCGCCATTGCCAACTGAGCCAAGGCAATTTCACGATAGGGGCATGGCTCGGGGAAAAGCGCCAAGGGCAGAGGGGACGGAAGCTCCTTCGACGACGCTTGCGCGCTCCAGGCCCACACCAACGGTTCTCGCCAAAGACAGGTCCCCGTACCCTGCTCACCGCACTGAGCGCCAAGTACCATATCGAGATGGCCTTGATGCATCGCAACCACCAAATCCCCCGGAATGCCCACGCGGACTTCGGTGTCCACCATGGGGTGACACGCCATGAAACTCTTGAGCGTGGTGAGCAAACGCGCATGGGCAAAGTCCTCGGCCACGCCGAGGCGGATGGTGCCTTGAAGGGCGGAACGAGTGATCTGTGACATGGCGTCCCGGTTCAACGTCAGGATCGCTCGCGCGTAGCCCAGCAGACATTCCCCGTCCGGCGTCAGCTGAACGTTGCGGGTGGTTCGCTGCAGCAACGCCTTGCCCAGCTGCGCTTCCAGGCGGCGCAGGTGGCCGCTGATGGCGGGCTGAGTCAGATGCAACCGGTTGGCGGCAGCGGTAAAGCTCCCCTCTTCGACAATCGACACGAAACTACGGAGCAGCAGAAGATCAAGCATTATAAGAGCCCGCTATAAATGGAATGCCTTGGTTCTTATTAATTTAAAATTAGAAACATTCCGATATCACCAGCAGAAAAATATAGCAGAAACCATAACGAGTGCTTCCCATTCAACTCGACATTTTTTATTTTCAGTGACTCAAAGACCCGAGGCCGCCTGCATAGGAAACCCTGATGGAAATTACCCGTAGCCGGGACTTCACCGCCGAGCGCGCCTGGGGCGCCAAGGACATCGCCAACATGAACGGCATCACCACCCGCCTGCACTGGACCGACCAGCCCTACCGCTGGCACGTCAACGACGGCAAGGAGGTCTTCGTGGTGCTCGATGGCCAGGTGGAAATGCGTTATCGCCGCGAAGGGGCCGAGCACAGTCGAATGCTGGAAGTGGGCGACATCTTCTATGCCTCCGTGGGCACCGAGCACGTCGCCTGCCCGGTGGGGGAAGCGCGAATACTGGTAATAGAGAAAGAGGGCAGCGTATAGCAACCAACGTGGTGCGAAGCCGTCAGGCCTCCTTCCACTCCACGACGACCCGCTCCCGGGGCCAGCGCACCTTGGCCATCCCAGCCAGGCGATCCTGCGTAGTATCGCGATAGCCAAGCGCCAGCAGTACCACGCTGCGCAGGCCCTGCCGCTCAAGCCCCAGCAGGGCATCCAGCTCAGCTGGATCGAAGCCTTCCATCGGCGTGGCATCGACCCGCTGTGCTGCTGCCGCGGTCAAGGCAGTGCCCAGGGCGATATAAGCTTGCCTTGCCGCCCAGTCGCGTCGCCCCGCCGGTGTGGTGAATGCGGCAACGGCGGCATGAAGCGACTGCCGATACCCTTCCAGCTCCCGGGGGTCGAGACCGCGAGCCGTTGCAGTCAATGCGATCAGCTCATCCACGTGTCGCCCATCCAGCTCCTCCCAGGCGGCGAAGATCAGCAGATGGGAGCATTCGCTGACCTGAGGCTGGTCACATGCAGTTCGTCGGATACGCTCACGTAACGCCCCGTCTTCGATCACCAGCACGCTGTAGGGCTGAAGCCCGTAGGACGACGGTGCGAGGTGTGCTGCATCGAGGATCGTGTCGAGCGTATCCCGAGGTATCTTCCTACCATTCATGCGCTTGGTGGCGTAACGCCAGTGCAGGGCTTCGATGAGAGACATGATTTCCTCCAGGATCAGGACTTGGCCATGGCCAACGGTGGCGTGCCATGCGCGGCACCACGGTGGAACAGCGCAGCACCGAGCACCACCAGTGCTCCCGCCAGGCCGAGGTAGGGCGGCACCGACTCACCCAGTAACATGACAGCGATCAGCGTGCCGGCCAGAGCCGCCACCATACCGATCTGGCTGAGGTAGACGGGGCCGGCGATTTTCTGCAGCACGAAGTAGAAGACGTAGAGCACGGTGAAGACGGCGACTTCGGCGAGCAGCAGCCGAAGCACTCCCGTCGAGCCAAGCAGCTGAGTGAATTGTCGTGCCTCGAATGCCAGAACGAAGGGCGCCAGCGTCAGGGCGCCGCCAAGCAGCATCAGCGCCGCAAGGTAGACCGGCCCCGCCTCGCCGGGCCAGCGCAGGGTGCGATAGATATTACCCAGCGCAAGGATCAGGGGAATCGCCAGAACCAGGACGGTCCAACCCTGGCCGCCCTGCATACCGCCTGCCTTGGCCCATGCCAGCAGCACTCCGCCAGCCAGACCCAACAGGACGCCCAGCAACCGCAGCGCATTGACGCGCTCCATGCCCAATCCTACCGCCAGCATCCAGGTCAGAAGAATCGGAAAGGCAAAGCTGAGCGAGATGAAGCCGGCACCCACGTGGCGTACCGCCAGGAAGACCAACGCATTGGGCAGGGCGAACAGCGCTCCCGAGACCACCCCGTACTCCAGGATGCGTCGGTTGAGCTTCATCGGCTGGCGCTGTACGGCAGCCAGCGCCAATAGCAATACGCCGGCACCGGCCACCGCCACCATCAGGAAGCTCAATCGCGGCGCGCCGGCATTGTCAGCGAGCTTGGCCACGACCAGCGAGAGAGCCAACAGGCTGCCAACCAGCAGCAGGCAGCCCAGGGCGTACCAGCCGGTGCGGTTGCTTGGTGTCGTGGAGTTCGCCATCATGGGCTCCTATAGAACGGCAAAAAGAATCTTGCCAAAAAGTATCTTGATAGAAAGATAAACACGCCTATGAACCGTGTCAAGCAAGCCATTGCTCAATGGCAACAGGAAATGCCGGATCTGGACCTGCTGCCTATGGAGGTGGTGGGGTATTTGAAGACCACGCAACTACTCGCCCAAGAGCGGCTTCAGGCGTTCTTCAAGGAGTACGGCCTACAGGCGGGTGAATTCGACGTACTGGCGACACTGCGCCGCGCCGGAGCCCCCTATCTCCTAGGGCCGACGCAGCTGTTCGAGACGCTGATGATCTCATCCGGGGGCATGACCAGCCGGCTGGATCGGCTGGAGAGGGCGGGCCTGATCCGGCGCGCGCCGAACCCCGAGGATCGACGCGGCACCTTGGTCTCGCTGACCGAGGAAGGGCTCGAGCTGATGAACCGCATGGTCCCTCTCCACGTGGAGAACGAGGCCAAGATGCTTGCCGGGCTCAGCCGCGAGGAGCAACGAACGTTGAACGAGCTGCTCGGTAAGCTGCTGGAAGGAATGGCCGACGAAGCCTGAAACGACCCCGCTGTGCTAGGCCAACGCCAGCTCTCCCTGAACGTTGCCCCGCTCGTGTTCCACCAGCCAGCGCTTGCGTGGCAGTCCGCCGCCATAGCCGGTCAGGGTGCCGTTGGCGCCGATCACCCGGTGGCACGGCACCACGATGGCCACCGGGTTGGCGCCGTTGGCCAGGCCTACGGCGCGGCTGGCCCCGGGGCGGCCGATTCTTATCGCCAGCTCGCCGTAGCTGATCGTGGTGCCTGCCGGAATGCCGCGCAACGCTTGCCACACTCGGCGCTGGAACTCGGTGCCACCCGTGGCCACCGGTAGCACATCGAGCTGGCGCGGGTCACCGGCAAAATAGGCCTCAAGCGCCATGCGCATGGTGCCGGGCACCTTGCCTTCGGCGAGCTCATAGCGGCCATAGTAACGCTTGAGCAGTCGATGCAGCCGCTCATCGTGGCTGTCGAATTCAAGCGCCCGCAATGCATCCTGGTCATCCACCACCAGGCGCAGCTCACCCACCGGTGAGGACAGCAGTTCGGTCCTGAGTCGCATCGCTTTACTCCCGCGGATATGCTTGCGTGGTGGCGGCATCGACATGCCACAGGTGCATCACGGCGTAGGCACGCCAGGGCCGCCAGGCCTCGGCTCGTGCCAGCAATTCTCTCGGTGTGGGTCGCCGGCCCTGTTCCGCCAGCGCCCGTTGCACGGCTACGTCCGAGGGCAGGAAGGCATCGGGCTCCCGGAGCCCGCGCATGGCAATGTAATGCGCTGTCCAAGCGCCAATGCCTGGCAAGGCGCACAAGCGAGCCACGGTCTCGTCAAGGTCGCTTTGGCGCTCGAACAGCTGCGGCTGTTCACGGTAGGCCGAGGCGAGTCCTGCCAGGGCGGCGGCTCGCGCGCCGGGCATGCCAAGCGCCTTGATCTCCTCGTAGTTGAAGCGTTCGGGCACGGGAAAAAGCCGATCCAGGCCGGGTTCCACCGGCGCTGCCAGTCGTTCGCCCAGGCGTTCGATCAGGCGCCCGGCCAGCCGGGTGGCGGCATCCACGCTGACCTGCTGGCCGAGTATGGCGCGCACGGCGATTTCGAAGGGGTCCCAGCCGCCCGGCACCCGCAATCCGGGCCGGCGTTCGACCAACGGCGCCAGCGTGGGGTCCCGCCCAAGCCCCTGGCGTATCGCCTCGGGGTCGGCCTGCAGATCGAACAGCCGCTGCAGCCGTGCGACGACGCCTGAGGGGTCGACATGCTCGGGCAATCGGATCGTGGCATGCAGCGCAGCCTCTTCAGCTGCCTGCTCGACGCTTACGCAGCCCACCGCCTCGCCCTCACGAAAGAGACGATGGTAGCCAGCGGCGTCGATGCGCTCGAGCCCGGGAATGGCCCGGCGCGTCAGAAAGCCCAGCATCGCCTGCCAGTCATAGGGGGGTCGGTAGGGCAAGCGCAGCGTCAGCTCTTGCGCGTGGGCAACTCCGCCAAGGCGATGGATGTCGGTCGAGTGATTCATGTCCCCATTCTAGCCTGGGCAAGGATTGGCGAGACATGAAGGAGCGACAGATTTTTCCGAAGTAGCGTAGAGTCAGCCACTACAACGTCTTGAAGTCGAGGAGTGCACGTGCACGATGAAAGCGTGACGCATCGAGATTCAGCGCGGCGCGACCCCCCACCGAGCGATCTGGAATCGTCCTTCGTCCGCCAACGCGCTGCCTTCAGAGCCAATCCCATGCCTTCCGCTACTGAGCGACGTGAATGGCTCAGGAAGCTCCGTGATGTGATCAAGAGCGAGCGGATGGCCATCGTGAGCGCGATTTCCTCCGATTTCAGCAACCGCTCGGCCGACGAAACCCTGCTAGCCGAAGTCATGCCCAGCCTGCACGGCATCGATTACGCCAGCAGGCGCTTGAAGACGTGGATGAGGCCATCCCGTCGTTCGGTTGGCCTGGCCTTCCAACCGGCCAGGGCCAAGGTCGTTTACCAACCGCTCGGAGTGGTGGGCATCATCGTGCCCTGGAACTACCCGCTGTTCCTCGCCATCAGCCCATTGACGGCCGCGCTGGCAGCCGGAAACCGCGTCATGATCAAGATGAGCGAATCGACGCCGCTCACCGCGCAACTGGTGAAAGATCTTCTTGGCAGAGTGTTTCCGGACGACCAGGTGACGGTGGTGCTGGGCGAGGCGGAGGTTGGCGAGGCATTCTCCCGCTTGCCGTTCGACCACCTGCTATTCACCGGCGCCACCTCGATCGGCCGTCACGTCATGCACGCAGCGGCCGATAATCTGACACCGGTGACGCTGGAGCTGGGCGGGAAGTCGCCGGCCATCGTTTCCCTCGACGTACCGCTGAAAGACGCCGCGCAGCGTATCGCCTTCGGCAAGTCGCTGAATGCGGGGCAAACCTGCATCGCGCCGGACTACGTGCTTGTACCGAGAGCGCGCATCGAGGCTTTCACCATGGCCTTACGCCAAGCGATGCTGAGCTTCTACCCCAAGCTCGAGGACAACCCCGACTACACCTCGATCATCAATGAACGTCATCTGGAACGCCTGAGCGGCTACCTCGAGGATGCCGTGCACAAGGGGGCTCGTGCGGTCCACATACACGATCAGGGTCAAGGTCGACGAATGCCGCTTGCGTTGCTGCTCGATGTCAGCGACGACATGCGGGTCATGCAGGAGGAGATCTTCGGGCCGCTACTGCCGATAGTGCCTTACGATCGCCTCGAGGAGGCCTTGGCGTTCGTCAACGAGCGCCCTCGCCCGTTGGCGCTCTACTATTTCGGCTACGACAGAAACGAGCAGGCACGGGTACTCAACGAGACCCATGCCGGCGGCGTATGCCTAAACGATACACTCCTGCACGCGGCCCAGGAGGACTTGCCCTTCGGCGGCGTAGGGCCGTCCGGCATGGGCCGGTATCACGGTCACGAGGGATTCCTGACCTTCAGCCACGCCAAGGGGGTATTCATCAAACAGCGCTTCAACGTCATGGCAATGATCTACCCACCTTACGGTAGAACGCTGCAGAAGGCGGTCAGGAAATTGTTCGTGCGTTGAGCCGTGCAAGTGGCTCCATGAAACGGTCTGTAACTGGCCCTTAGCAAGGAGCCAGCCTCACTCCACACTAGCGGCATCCATCAGCAAAGGAGAGGTGTCGTTCATGCCCATTCGCCGTGCCACCCAAGACGACCTTGCCCCGCTCAGTGAACTGCTCGACGGGTACCGGCAGTTCTACCGCCAGGAGTCCGACCTAGAAGGCGCCCGGCGTTTCCTTGGCGCTCGCCTGGAGCGTGGCGACTCCTACCTTCTCGTGCATGAAGGGCCGGCGGGAACGCTGCAGGGCTTCGTTCAGCTCTACCCCCTGCTTTCCACCGTGCGCCTGGCCCCGCTGTGGCTGCTCAACGACCTTTTCGTCGCACCCCAGGCGCGTCGGCAAGGTGTCGGTCGCGCTTTGATGCTGGCAGCCAGGGAGCTTGCCCAGGCCCATGGCGTCGGTCACCTCAAGCTTGCCACCGAGATCGACAATCGCTCCGCCCAGGCGCTTTACGAGTCGCTGGGCTGGCAGCGCGATACCGCTTTCTGCCACTACGGCTTGCTGTTCGATACGCAAGCAGACCGGGACTGAGAGGAGGCGCCATGTACATCCCCCCCTCAATGCGGCTCGAGCGCGAGCAAGCCTGGGAGCTTATCGAGCGGCACGACTTCGCCGCGCTGGTCGATGCCGAGCTGTCGGCCACTCACCTGCCTCTGATACTGGAGCGCAGCGAAGGCGAGCTTGGCACCCTGTACGGCCACTTCGCCCGCGCCAACCCCCAGTGGCGTACCCTGAGCGGCAACCGGGCACTGGCCATATTCAGCGGCCCACACGCCTATATTTCTCCGTCCTGGTATGCCGCTCGGCCCGCCGTGCCTACCTGGAACTATCTGGCCGTGCACGCCACGGGCAGCATCAAACTGCTGAGTGACGAAGATACGCAGACCCTGCTCGGCCGCAGCCTGGCGCACTTTGAACCCGCCCTGCTAGATTCGCTGGGCCGCGAGCACGAATACCTGAGCAAGATGCAGGCCGGCGTGGTCGGCTTTCGCCTGCGCATCGAGTCGCTCGAGGGCAAGGCCAAGCTCGGACTGCAGCGCTCCCGTGCCGATCAGGAGGGCGTCGAAGCGGCGCTGGCGGCAAGCACCGACCCTCAGGCGCGTGAGCTGTGGCGCTACATGCAGCGCCTGGCCAGCGAGGAGAGCACGCCATGAGCGCTTCCCAGAACAACGCACATGGCCGGCCGATCGGCGCTGAGCTACCCGGCTGGCAGACGGCACGGCGGCCCGACGGCATCGCCCTGCACGGCCAACGGGCTTGCCTCGAGCGCCTGTCTCCGCAGCGCCATGCCGACTCACTGTATGCGGCGTTCATGGCACCCGGCGAGGGGCTGCACGACACCCCGGAAGCACGCTGGACCTACTCCGGGGGGTTGCCCTTCACTTCCGCCGAGCAGTGTTTCGGCTGGCTGGCCGAGCGGGCGCGCAGTGAGGATCCCCTCTTCTATGCTGTCGTCGAAGCAGGGTCCAATCGCGCCCTGGGCCTTGCCAGCTATCTCAATATCGTGCCGGAACATGGCAGCATCGAAGTCGGCCATGTGCACTTCACCCCCGCGCTGCGACGCACGCCGGCAGCGACGGAAGCCATGCTGCTGATGATGCGCCACGCCTTTTCGCTAGGTTACCGACGCTATGAGTGGAAGTGCGATGCGCTCAACGCCGCCTCCAGGCGCGCCGCCGAACGGCTGGGCTTTCGCTTCGAAGGGATTTTCCGCCAGCACCGAGTGGTCACCGGGCGCAACCGGGACACCGCCTGGTTCTCAGTGCTCGACAGTGAATGGCCCGGCGTCGAAGCGCGCCTGGAGAGCTGGCTCGCGCCGGATAACTTCGACGCCCAGGGCCGGCAGCTCCGTTCGCTCTCGGCACTGACGCAGAAAGACCGTTGAGCTAGCCCGACCTTAGCTGACACCACGCCTGGGCGAGCCACTGCCCCGCTCTTTCGAGTTCAGCTTCCGGCGTACCGGCATAGCCGAGCACCAGACCGGGTCTGCCGGGCGCGGTCAGGTAATAGCTCGACAACGGCGACAGCGAGATGCCCTGCTCCACGCCTCGCTGGACCAGCAGGCGTTCGAGCTCGGCATCGTCGAGCCAGGCCACCAGGTGCATGCCTGCCTGGCCTTCCGAGAGTACCAGGCCACGCGCCACGGCAGGCGCCAGAGCCCTACGCAGCAGCGCCTGGCGATGGCGATAGCAGTCGCGCATACGCCGTATATGGCGGGAGAAATGGCCACGAGCGATGAATTCCGCCAGGGCGGACTGGACGCCGTACTGCCCCTCGCGATGGAGCCGGGCGTTGGCTCGACGAAACGGCTCGACCAGCGGCTCGGGCAGTACCACATAACCCAGGCGCAGGCCGGGATACATGACCTTGCTGAAGGTGCCCACGTAGATCACCCGCGCATCATCCACCAACCCCTGCAGGGCGGCGATCGGCCGCTGCTCATAGCGGAACTCGCTGTCGTAGTCATCCTCGATGACCCAAGCCGCGTGGCGCTCTGCGGCTTCCAGTAGCGCCAGCCTGCGGGCCAGCGTCATGGTCACACCGCTGGGGTACTGGTGCGAGGGTGTCACATAGATCAGTTTCGGACTCTGGCGGCCAGCCACAGCCTCTACGTTCATCCCCTCGCCATCTACCGGTACAGGGGTCATACCCAGCCCGGCCGCCGAGAAACACGCTTGCGCCCCGGGATAGCCCGGCTCTTCGAGCCACACCTCGTCACCGGGGTCGCTGAGCAGTCTGACGATGAGCTCGAAACCCTGCTGGGCCCCCTGCACGATCAGAATCTGCTCGGGACGGCAGCGAACCGAGCGGGACAGTTGCAGATAGTCGGCCAGCGCCTCACGCAGGGCCGGCACGCCGCCTTGGGCCTGGTACGCCAGCCAGTTCTGTGGCATGCGCTGTTGATGTCGGCGCACCAGCCGCTGCCAATGGTCGTGAGGAAAACGGTCCAGTGCCGGCACGCCGGGAACGAAGGCCGGACGGTGTTCCTGCTGAGCATGACAGAAGGCCAGCAGCGCCGCACCGCGCGCCGAAAGATGCAGGGCTCCCGAGCCCTTTACCTGAATAGGCGATGCAGCGAGTTCTGTCGTCGTCTGGCGGAAAGGCAGGTCCGCAACGAATGTCCCCGAGCCGTGGCGGGTCACCAGAAAACCTTCGGCCAGGAGCTGGTCGAAGGCGGCCAGCACCGTATTGCGCCCTAGCCCCAGCTCCTTGGCCAGCTGGCGCGAGGAGGGCAGCCGCTGACCGCAGACCAGGCGCCCCGTCTGAATCCAGTCACGCAGGCCGTGATACAAGCGCGATGTCAGGGATTGGTCGGAAGACTCAACCAGCATCAGCCCCAGTGCATCGCTCAGCCAATCGGCCTGCTCGAGGCCAGCCCCCGCCTGCGGAAGCTCCCGCTCAGCTATGGAATTCATCTGCCACGACCCGATTGCGTCCCGCTCGCTTGCCTTCATAGAGGTTATGGTCGGCGCGATGAAGGATGGCCTCCACCGTCTCTTCACTCCCCACGAATGCCGAAACCCCGCAGGTAACCGCCGCACCAAACTGATGGCCCTCTTCCGACGTGAAGGCCTGTTCCGCTATCAGATGGCGCACCTTCTCGGCGACACCCACGGCCTCCTCGATGCCGGTTTCAGGCAGCAGCAGGGCAAACTCCTCTCCACCGAGCCGAGCCGGGATATCGTTCGTGCGCAGCCTGTGGCGCAGCAGCTTACCCACGCTCACGAGCACCTGATCCCCGGCCGGGTGGCCATGCGTATCGTTAATGTGCTTGAAGTGATCGAAATCGAACAGCACTACCGATGTGGGCCTGCCGTAACGACGGTAACGAGCCAGCTCCTGCACCAGCCGCTGCATGAAATAGCGTCGGTTGAACAGGCCAGTGAGTTCGTCGGTGCGCGACAGCTGGCGCAGGCGTAGCTCCAGTCTCTTCTGCTCGGTGATGTCGCGTATGGTGCCGATCAGTATCTGCTCGTCCCCTTCAGGTACGCTGTCGGCCAGCTCGTGCACCCAGCGAATCTCGCCATCGGGTCGAATGATCCGGTGCACGACGTCGTGTTGGCCCAACTGATGAGCGCGCACGATGGCGGCTTCGACGCTCTCCAGGTCTTCGGGGTGCACCATGGATTTGAAGCCGAGAAGGCTGGGCGTGAACGTCTTGGGGTCGACACCGAAGATGTCATAGATCACGTCGGACCAGAAGAGATCCCCCGTCTTGAGACTGAGGCGCCAGTAGCCCAAGCGGGCGATGCGCTGAATGCGATCCAGGGTGTGGTTGAGATGGGCGATCTCCTCCTGCGCCGCTATCAGGTCGCGCCTGACGTGCTCGCAAGGGTCCCGGGAAGCGCCACTTCCATCGGTGTCTGCCGTGGGCCGCGCATCGTCATTGCCGTGTTTCGAGCCCTTCATGGCGTCTCAGTAGCGGTATTAGAGTCGAGTGGATGCAGCATACCTTTTGACCCCGCGTCACATTCAACGCTTTCTTGACGGTTGAGCCACGATCACACACAACGGCCGGCAGCCCGTTCATCCAGATGTCGCGCCAATCCCCGACGGCCTGCACGCATCATGGCATTATGGTTCCAGATCACCAACGGTCGCGCCACCCGGGCCAACAGGTCCATCCAGGGCCGCACCGTTCGCACTCGCCACAGGTAACGCACCAGGGTCCTGCCACTCTCCTCGCGCAGCTGCCAGCAGCCGATACCGGCTACGTCGCCATTGGCCACGCCCTCGATCAGGAAGGGCTCGCGAACGCGGATAATGCGAATATCGAAGCGCAGGCAGTAACCCAATCGACTCTTCCATACGAAGCGTTGAGTGCGACCGATGCCCGCCCCGTCGCCGACCGCAAGTTGCTGAACGTCGACCAACCCGGGCCACCACTCGGGCCATTGCAACGAATCGGTCAGAGCGGCGAAGACCGCCTCGATCGGCGCCTCGAGGTGCCAGGTGGTGGCAAACTCGAATCTGGCCATGGCGGCTAGGGAGTGAAGTGATCGTGGGGAAAATCGGGATCGAGACGAACGTCCTCCAGCAGGACGCTCTCCAGACGCTCCCCCCTTCGGTCGTAGCTCGCCACCCGCAGCGGAAACAGGGTCTCGTCATCGAGCCAAAGATCATAGCGCGACACCTCGTTCACGGCGCGGCCGGGCTCGGCTTCCACCACCACGTGCTGCACCGGGCGGCCGTCGTGAGTCGCCGGCTCCAGGCGACGCGTACTGCCATGCTGCTGCAGGCGCTGCACGTTGCGCAGCAGGGTGGCTACATCCGACTGATCCACGCGATGCCCTCCGGAACTGCGCACCATGCGGTTGGTGGGCCGCAGCGACAAGCCGGCCCGCCTGCCCGGCGAACCGAAGGGCCACAGTCGCACCTTGCCCGTAGCGTGGCGGTAGATCAGCACCGCTCCGCGAAAAGGCGATTCCATGTCCAGGCGCACATCACCGGGGTGGCGGTAGCTGTAATGGATGACCTCCTCGTCGCCGCTGCCTTGGCTGCGCAGCGTCAGACGATAGCCCTTGAGCGACGTGACGCGCGCCAGCGCCTCGGCCACCGGATCATCCCCGGCCACTTCACTCATGGCGACCAATAATAGAGGCAGCATGGGTCATCTCCTGGACGTCCTCACTTGAGCCTAGCAGGCCACGGGCGCTTGGGAAGGTGGTGGGCGAGGAGGAGAAACGGCGTGCGTGCTATCGTATTGGCGTTGCCCAATTTACGGAGTGTCCAGATGAAATACCTCGGCGCCCATGTCAGTGCCGCCGGCGGGCCCGACCAGGCCGTGTTACGCGCCGTCGAGATCGGCGCCGACGCCTTCGCTCTGTTCACCAAGAACCAGCGCCAATGGCGCGCCAAGCCCCTCGAGGACACCGCTATCGAGGCCTTTCGCAGCGCCTGCAAGGAACACGGCTTCGGCCCCGGCCAGATCCTTCCTCACGACAGCTACCTGATCAACCTCGGCCACCCGGACAAGGCGGGGCTAGAGAAGTCTCGCGCCGCCTTTCTCGATGAGATGCAACGCTGCGAGCAGTTGGGCCTGACCCTGCTCAATTTCCACCCCGGCAGCCATCTGAAGAAGATCAGCGAGAGCGAATGCCTGACCCGCATCGCCGACTCGATCAACCACGCCCTGGCCGAGACCCGCAGCGTCGTTGCGGTGATCGAGAATACCGCCGGCCAGGGAACCAACCTGGGCTGGCGCTTCGAGCATCTGGCCGAGATCATCGATCAGGTCGACGACAAGTCGCGGGTCGGCGTGTGCATCGATACCTGTCACGCCTTCGCCGCCGGCTACGACCTGCGCACGCCCGAGGCCTGCACCGCCACCCTCGACGAGTTCGGCAAGGTGGTGGGCTTCGAGTATCTGCGCGGCATGCACCTCAACGACGCCAAGAGCGAGTTCGCCAGCCGCGTCGACCGACACCACAGCCTGGGCCAGGGCAACATCGGACTCGACGCCTTCACCACCCTGATGCGCGATCCGCGCATCGACGAGATCCCCATGGTGCTGGAAACCATCGAGCCGGAGATCTGGGCCGAGGAGATCGCCTGGCTGCGTGCTCAGGTGAGCGGGGAGTGACGGCTGAACTCCCGTCAACCATTCCCGGGGCGACTACTCGAGTTCGACCAGACCATGGCGCATCGCGTAGCGAAACAGGCCCGCCAGGGAGTTGGTGTTGAGCTTGCGGTAGATGTTGCTGCGGTGCGACTCCACCGTTCGGATGCTGATCGACAATGCCTCGCCGATATCGCGACTGCTCATGCCTTCGAACATCAGCTTGAGGATGGCGGTCTCGCGCGGGGTCAGGCGCTCCTGCTTCTCCTCGAGCAGCACACGGGAAACGCCGGAGCCGAAGTGGCTACGGCCACCCGCCACTTCTCGCAAGGCAAAGACCATCTGCTCGGCTGAAGCGTCCTTGAGCACGTAACCCGCCGCTCCACAGGCCACCGCGCGACGGATGTACTCCTCGTTGTCGTGCATGGTCAGCACCAGCACCCTGATCTTGGGGCAGGTTTCATGCAGGATCTTGCACGCCTCCAGGCCGGACAAGCCGGGCATGGTAATGTCCGTCACCACCACGTCCGGCATCAGCTCCTGGGCCAGCGCCAGCAGCTCCTGGCCCGAATTCGCCACGCCTATCAGGTCAATGCCCTGCTGCGTCTCCAGCCGATAGCGCAGCCCCTCCAGCACCAGCGGATGGTCGTCCGCCAAAAGTACGCGTATAGACCTTTCCATCCCTTCTCTCCTGGCTAGCACTGGCTGCGACACGTTGAAACGGCACCTTGATGCGAATTCGCACGCCCTTGCCGGGCGCCGCTTCTATCGTCAAACGCCCACCCAGCAGATCCACCCGGTCCTGAATGTTGCGCAACCCAAGACCGGCGCCCCCCTGTTCGTGGCTCTGATCCGCTTGCCAGGCAAAGCCATCGCCATCGTCGGCAATCTCCAGATAGACCCAACTGCGACGGCGCAGCACTTTCACCCATATCTGGCGAGCCCCACCGGCATGCTTCTCGATATTGTGCAGGCTCTCCTGAGTGATGCGATACAGAGCCGTTGCCAGCACCGGCTGACACTCACCGCTGTCGATACTCGACTCGAAGTGAATCCGCACGGCCTTGCGCTCCACCAGGTCCGAACACAGGCTCTCCAGGGCCGCCACCAGGCCCAGGTCGTCGAGCACGCTGGGACGCAGGTCGTAGGCCAGGCGCCGGAGATCGTGAATGCCCGTCTCGAGGATGCGGTCGGTCGCCGCCAGCGCGGATGAGGCATCGACATGATCGCCCCGCCCCAACGCATCGTCGATGCGTTCCAGCTTGAAGCGTGCCGATACCAGGAGCTGGTTGATGCCATCGTGCAATTCGCGGGAGATCCGCCGTCGCTCTTTCTCCAGAAAGCTGAAGGTCTTCTGCGCCATTTGGACCAGCCTGCGATTCGCCACCCGCGCCTCGCTGAGATTGACCGCCAATCCGATGACGGCGATGACCAGCAGGCACGACACGGTGAAGAAGGCCATCAGCAGGATGGTTCTGCGAGCGTTCTCCACCATATGGTGTTCCATCTGGCTGACGACCAGTTCGATATCATCCAGATAGAGACCGGTGCCGAACATCCAGCCCCAATCATCCAGCCCGAGGGAGTAACCCAGCTTGAGCACCGACTCGCCCCCGGAAGGCTTGTCCCAGCGGTACTCGGTAAATCCTCCACCTTCCCGAGCGCGCTCAACCAACCGCTGAATCAGAAACTTGCCGTCTTCGTCACGGAAATCCCACAAGTCCTGCCCGACAAGATGCTCCAAGCGCGGATGGACGATATTCAAGCCATCGTAGTCGTAGACGAAGAAGTACCCGTCGGAGCCGTACTCCATGCGATGAAAAGCGTCCGCCACCAGCCCTTGAGCGACGTCTCTGGGCAATGAAGGATCTTCGTATATGTCACGAATCGCCGTATAGGCGAGTTCCATGTAGTTCTTGAGTTCAGCCCGCTTGGCTTCCAGCAATCCGTCCTTGAGGATTTCCGACTGCGCCCCGCTCAAACGCGCGCTCTGATGAATGGCAAGGAAAGTCACACCTGCACTGAGTATCAACAGCGGCAGCAAGGTCAGCAGTGTCAACTTGGTTCTGAACGTGAACACTGGCGTTATACCTTTATTTAATTATTATTTTTCTTTCTCGGCACTGCCGACTCGTTGGTTAGCGAAGTCGGCAGTGCCGTTATTGAAGCGCTTTCAAGTTCAAACTTCAGCTCACCATCCTACCACTTGGGGCAACCACAGCACCACGTCGGGGAAGACGATGATCAACGCAAGAGCGAGGAGCTGGATCAACACGAAGGGCACGGCACCCTTGTAGATGTCACCAGTGGTAATGCCCGGCGGCGCCACCCCCTTCATGAACAGCAGCGACCAGCCGAAGGGCGGTGTCAGGAAGGAAGTCTGCAGGTTCATCGCGATCAGAATGGCGACCCAGACCATGGACATGTCGCCCTGGCTCGCCAGGAAGGGCAGAAACAGCGGCACGGCAATATAGGAGATCTGGATCCACTCGAGGAAGAAGCCCAGGAAAAAGATCAGCAGCAGCATGAAGATGAGCGTGCCGTACATGCCACCCGGCACCCACTCGAACATCGCCTCGATCAAGAACTCTCCGTCCAGGCCGCGGAAAGCCAGGGCGAAGACCTGCGAGGCAATCAGCACGAAGAAGATCATGCAGCTGATGCGCAGCGATGTCTTCACGGTATCGGAGAGCACCCCCAACGTCAGGCGCCCCGAGACGATGGTC
>NZ_JBYCKL010000088.1:0-9766 GCF_057473365.1 Halomonas sp. TH-94 | reverse complement strand
GTCACCTTGGGCAAGTCCCTCATGGAGAGTTCGTCATGTCGTTTACCCGACGCCGTTTCCTCAAAGGCACCCTCGCTGCCGGTGCCGTCGCTACCGTCCCTTCGTTCTACATCAACAAGGTCCTTGCACAGGACCAGACCCTGCGCATCTACGCCTGGGCCGGCTACTTCACCGATGAGATGCTGGCCGATTTCACCGAGAAGACCGGTATCCGTGCGACCTTCACCCCTTACGGCACCAACGATGAGCTGATGAACTCGCTGCGGGCTTCCGACGGTTCCGGCTTCGACGTGATCATGCCTACCGTCGATCGTGTGCCCGGCTACCTGGATTACGACCTGGTGCAGCCGCTGGACGAATCGCGCATCAACTGGTCCGGGGCGCTCGACAGTGCCATCGAGGGCTCCGAGGTGGGCGGGGTGGTCGACGGCAAACGCTACTTTGCACCCAGCGACTGGGGCACCGAAGCGATCACCTGGCATCGACGCTTCGCCGATATCGACCGTACCAACCTCAGCTATGCCGATCTTTGGAATCCTGAGCACGGCCAGGGGGTGACGGTGCGCGGCCATTCTGCGCTGGTGGGCGTCGGCCTGTGGCTGGAACGTGAAGGCCGGCTGCCTTACCCGCTGCTCGATTCCTACCGCAGCGAAGAAGCCATGCGCGCCAATTTCGACGTGATCCTCGAAGAGGCGGTCAAGCACAAGCAGATGCTGGTCCAGTTCTGGAATACCGAGAACGAGGCCCAGGCGGCATTCCGTACCAACGGTGCCGTCATCGGTCAAACCTGGGATTCCACCGCGTTCCGCCTGCGCCAGGAAGGCGAGGACGTTGCCTACGGTGCGCCGAAAGAGGGGGCGATGGCGTGGATGGAAGGCTTCGTGATTCCCAAGAACGCCCGTAATCCGGACGCCGTCTACGAGCTGATCAACTGGTACTACACCCCGGAGGCGGGCGCGATGTTCGCCGAGGCCACCGGCTACAACTCCACCTCCAAGGGTGCCACCGAGCTGCTGCCCGAGGAGACCCGGCAGTTCTTCACCGACTCTTATACCGATGAGGACCTGGCCAATCTTTGGTGGTGGCCGATCCAGGAGCCGTGGTACGTGGCGCTGCGCAATGAGTACCAGGATCGCTATCTCAGTGCTTGATCCGGCTGCATGAGGAGAGGCGCCTCGCGCAATGAGCTGACATCGCAGAGGCGCTGGCCGCAAAAGAAGGGGCAGGTCACGCCTTTGTGGTCAGCGAATGCGCTGGGGCGCCGTCACGCCGGGGTGGGAGTAAGCGGGCTGTCACCTCGGCATTCAGTATAAGAAGGCAAGTAGAATGGACGGTAGCGTCAGACTGGACGAGGTGGTGATGCGCTTCGGCGATTTCACCGCCATCGAGAAGACCTCGCTTGCGATCGAATCGGGCGAATTTTTCAGCTTTCTCGGCCCCTCGGGCTGCGGCAAGACAACCCTGCTCAATATCGTCAGCGGCTTTCTCGTGCCCAGCGAAGGGCAGGTGTACATCGGTGACGAACCCATGGCCGGGGTGCCGGTGAACCGCCGGCCTACGGCGATGATCTTTCAGAACCTGGCACTGTTCCCGCTGATGACCGTGTTCGAGAACATCGAGTTCGGCCTCGAGGTGCGCGGCATAGACAAGCGCAAGCGGCGCGAGGTGTCCGAGCGTTTGCTGGCGCTGGTGGCGCTGGAGGGCAGCGGCCCGAAAATGGTGACCGAGCTGTCGGGCGGGCAGAAGCAGCGCGTGGCCATCGCCCGGGCGCTGGCGGTGGAGCCCCGTGTGCTGCTGCTCGACGAGCCGCTCTCGGCGCTGGATCTCAAACTGCGCCAGCACATGCGCACCGAGCTCAAGGCGATACAGCGCAAGACCGGCATTACCTTCATCTATATCACCCACGACCAGGGCGAGGCATTGAACATGTCCGACCGGGTGGCGGTGATGTCGGCAGGGCGCATCCAACAGGTCGCCGAACCCATGACCCTCTACCGCCAGCCGGCCACCGGCTTCGTTGCCGCCTTCGTCGGTGAGAACAACCGGCTCCAGGTGCGCGTCATCGACCGCGAAGGCGAGCGGGTACGCCTCGACGGCGGTGCCCTTGGCGAGCTCGCAGGGCGGGCGGGCAGTGAGGCGCAGCTGGCCAATGGCGAGGAAGCGTCGCTGTTCATACGCCCCGAACACCTGCGCCCAGTGGCTGCGGATGCCAGTGGCGTGACGTTGGAGGCCGATATCGAGGCGGTGCACTTCGAAGGCGCTTGGGTAATGCTCGAGACGCGCCTGGTCGCTTCGGGCGAAAAGCTGCGCGTGCAGCTCGGCCACGAGGTTTCTCGGGGGCAGGCGGATGCGCTCGCCGTGGGCCGCCGCCTCACCTTCGGCTACGACCCGGCCGATGCAGTGGTGCTGCCCGACGACGGCAGTCCGGTGGTGGATGAAGAGACCGGTGAGGTGGTGCAGAGCAAGCTGGCGGGGGGAGCTCATGTTTAGACAGCTCCAGGCCCGCTTCGGCGGGCCGCTGGCGATGGCCATCGTCACCCTGCTGGGGATCTGGCTGATCGTGATGGTGACCCTGCCGCAGCTGCAGATGATCGAATACTCGCTGCGACCCAATCTGCTGCCTGCCCAGGTCGGTGGGCCCGACGACCGGCTTACGCTTGCCAACTACGCCACGCTGTTCAACAACGACATCCACCGCACCATCTTCTTCAAGACCATCTGGTCGAGCGTGCTGGTTACGCTGCTGACGCTGGCGGTGAGCTATCCGTTGGCGTGGTACCTGGCCAAGGTGGCCACCCCACGTCAGGCGGCGCTGTGCATCCTGCTGCTTATCGTACCGTTCTGGATCAACGAGATCCTGCGCACCTACTCCTGGTTCATCATCCTGGCGTTTCGCGGCCCGCTAAACGAAGTGCTGATGATGCTGGGGCTGATCGATCGGCCCATCCGCTTTCTCAGCGGCAATGGCGGGGTCATGGTGGGCATGGTCTACGCCTATATCCTGTTCATGGTGTTCCCGGTCTACAACGCCATCGAGAGCCTCGACGACAACCAGGTGCGCGCCGCCCGCGACCTCGGCGCCGGTACCGTGCGCACCCATCGGCGCATCGTCATTCCCCACGCCAAGCCGGGTATCGCCACCGGCTGCATCATGACCTTCATGCTGGCGGCAGGCAGCTATGCGGTGCCGGCGCTGCTCGGCTCGCCGGGGAGCCGCTGGTTCACCCAGATCATCTACAACTGGTTCTTCGAAGGCGGCAACTGGAACCAGGGCGCGGCCTACGCCTTCCTGCTGCTGGTGCTTTGCATCGGCTTCATGTCGTTGATCATGAAAGTGTTCAAGGTGGGTCTGGGGGATATCGGGAAATGAGTTCGCAACGCTTCCTCGCCTTCGGCCTGCGCTTCTACGTGGTGGTTTTCTTCGCCTACCTGTTCCTGCCGCTGATCATCATGGCGGCGGCCACCTTCAACGACAGTCGCTTTCCTACCGTGACGCCATGGGACGGGACCACCCTGCGCTGGTTCGGCGAACTCGCCGCCGACCGCGGCATGTGGCAGGCGCTCACCAACAGCCTGATCGTGGCTGTCGGCGTATTGGTCGTGGCGGTGCCCATCGGCATCGCCACCGCGCTGTTCCTCAATACGGTATCGAGCCGCGCCAAACCGTTCCTGTATGCCTTGATTCTCTCGCCGCTGCTCACACCGGGGGTGATCATCGGCATCTCGACGCTGATCTTCTGGCGCCAGTTCGGCGTCAGCGGCGGCATCTTCCTCACCGTGCTGGGCCAGGCCACCTTCATCGCCGCCTACGTCATGCTGATGGTCACCGCCCGCCTGCAGCGCTTCGATCGCACCATGGAGCGCGCGGCGCTGGACCTCGGTGCCAGCCAGTGGCAGATGTTTCGGCGTATCCTGCTGCCGTACCTCAAGCCGGCGCTCTACTCGGCGGCGGTGATCGCCTTTCTGCAATCCTTCGAGAACTACAACACCACGTTGTTCGTGGTGGGCTACGACACCACCCTGACGGTCTACATCGCCTCCAAGGTACGTACCGGCCTGACCCCGGCGGTGAACGCCCTGGGGCTGATCCTGATCTTGATCACCGTGGCGATTGCGGCCATCTACGAACTCAAGCGACGCCGCGAGGCGGCCCGCAGCGTAAAGGGAGTGTAGGCACCGCTCGCCAATTCATGGGCTTTCCTCGCGACTAGGCCTGATGCCACCAGCACCCTCGTGTGCTGGTGGATTCTTTGCACGCCTCATTCATTTTCTCCCCCGACCAAAGTCTATGTGGCTCTGACTTCCTGTTTTCTAGACTAACTACCATACTAGCTGTGTCAGATGGCGGCAGCGCCTCTTCGCACGCGACACGGGATCATTGCTATGAATACGACCTTACTCACGCTATGGCAGGAGACCCGCGAAAGCGATTCGGTTCGCCAGCGGCTCTACCAGGTGTTGCGCCAGTCGATCATTCGCATGGTGCTGGAGCCTGGGCAGGCGCTTTCCGAGAAGGAGCTCGCCGATGCCTTCTCGGTCAGTCGGCAGCCGGTACGCGAGGCTTTCATTCGCCTCTCCGAGGCCGGGCTGGTGGAGGTGCGCCCGCAGCGAGGTACCTACGTGGTGCGTATTTCGCGCCAGGCGGTGCTGGAAGCGCGCTTCATTCGCGAGGCGGTCGAGGTGGCGATAGCGCGGGCGGCGGCCGAGAAGGGGCTCTCCGCCCCGGTGTTGAGGGAGCTCAACGAATTGATCGAGCGCCAGCGTGGCTGTATCGATCCTCTCGACCACGACCGTTTCTACCTGCTCGATGAAGCCTTCCACCGCACCATGGCGCTGGAGGTGGGCAATACCATGGCGTGGCGTGTGATCGAGGACGTCAAGGCGCAGCTGGACAGGGTGCGCTACTTGAGTATTCCGGACTCGACGCCGATCGCCAAGCTCACCGATCAGCACCAGGCCGTGGTGGAGGCCATTGCCGCGCGCAAGCCGGAGCAGGCGGCCCAGGCCATGGCCGCGCATCAGCGCGAGATCCTGCTCTCCCTGCCGGAGCTGGAGCGGCGTTTCCCGACGATGTTCGAAGCGTCTGCCGTCACGGCCACATTGGCCGAGGCATGAAGTACTAATCGCAGCGCCACCATCCGGCGCGGCGATGATCGATCCCGGCCGAACAAGAGCCGACCCATAGCAAAAACAAGACTCAGGAGCTCGTCATGAAGGTGCAGATTCTCGTACCCGCGCTAGCGCTGCTGCTGGCCGGTAATGCCGCTCAGGCCGCCTATCAGCTCAACCTTTCCTCAGCGCTCAGTGCGCAGGACCCCATCGTCCAGGCCATGGAGAGTGCCAGGGAAGCGATACAAGAACGCTCGGGCGGTGAGCTCACCCTCCAGGTATTTCCCAACAGCCAGCTCGGCTCCGATGAGGACGTGGTGGAGCAGATCCGTAGCGGGGCCAACATCGCCATCCTGATAGACGCCGGGCGTCTCTCTGAATACCAGCCGGAGCTGGGCATTCTCAGCGCACCCTACCTGGTCGAGGACCCGGCCGAATACGACCACATCACCGCCTCGGAGCTTTATCAGGGCTGGGTCGAGAGCCTGGCGCAGAACAGCGGCCTGCGGCTGCTCAACTACAACTGGTTCCAGGGTTCGCGCCACATGCTGACCAAGAAGCTGGTAGAGGCGCCCGACGACCTGCGCGGCATTCGTGTGCGCACCATCAACTCGCCGGTGTGGCTGCGTACCATCGAATCGATGGGGGCGACCCCCACGCCGCTGCCCTGGTCGGAGGTCTACTCGGCGCTGCAGCTCGGTGTGATCGACGGTGCCGAGGCGCAGCTTACCGCCGCCGAAGGCCAGAACCTGCACGAGGTGGTCAGCCATATCGCCCTGACCGGCCACATTCATTTGATGACCGGCATCGCCACGTCCGAGCGCTGGTACCAGTCGCTGCCGGAGGAGCTGCGCACGATCCTCGACGAAGAGCTGCAGCGGGCGGGGGTAGAGGCCAGCCAGGCCACCGCCGATGCCCAGGCTGCCGTACGTGAACGTATGGAAGCGGAAGGTGTGACATTTACCGAAGTGGACATCGAGCTGTTTCGTGAGCGCGTTGGCGGCGTCTACGAGGAGCTCGGCTATGACCAGTATCGCGACGAGCTGACCGCCGCGGAGTGAGGCCGCAGCCCTTGCCGCCAAGTGCGGCGGGGGCCTGTCGCCACGCACGACTTTCAGGATCGGCCGGAGGATCTCCGGCATCGAGGAATTCCTCTATGTGGTACTGGTACGACCGATTCGAAGCGGGGCTCGCCGTCGTCCTGTTGGGGGCGACATCGCTGACTCTGCTGGCGAGCTCTTCTGCACGCGCCATCGGCCAACCCTTCGCTGGTGGGGCCGAGCTGGCCCAGTTGCTGTTCATCTGGACGGCGGTGCTGGGGGCGGATATCACCCTGCGACACGGCGGTCAGGTGCGTATCGACGCCTTGGCGATACGCCTGCCGCTGGCGTTACAGCGGATGGCAACCGGGCTCTGTCTGATACTGATGCTGGGCTTTCTCGCTCTGCTGGTGCGTTACGGTTTCCCTCTGGCGTTTTCCAACTGGCAGCGCCCGATGGGTGTGGCCGGGCTGAGCTACGGCTATATCACCCTGGCGCTGCCGGTGGGGGCGCTATTGATGATCGTCTCGCTGCTGCGCCGTATCGCGGCAAAGGGCATCGTGATGAGCCTGGCGCCGGATGACGAAATGACGGAGAAGGCCTCATGACGGCTGCGCTTCTACTGGGCTTGGGGCTGGTGCTGATGGCCATCGGCATGCCCGTCGCCTTCGCCATCGGCATTGCCGGGTTCACTTATTTCTTTCTGCCCGACACCTTCCTGCCTACCAATATCGGGGTCCAGCGCATCGTTTCGGCCACCCAGTCGTTTCCGTTGCTGGCGGTGCCGCTGTTCATTTTCATCGGCCACCTGATGAATGCCAGCGGCATTACGCCCAGGCTCATTCGACTCTCCAAGCTGCTGGCGGGTTGGATGAGCGGCGGCCTGGCTCAGGCGAGCATCGTGCTCAGCACGCTGATGGGCGGGGTGTCGGGCTCGGCGGTGGCCGATGCCGCCATGCAGTCGCGGGTGCTGGGGCAGGGCATGATCAAGGAGGGCTATACGCCCGGCTTCTCCGGTGCGGTGTTGGCCATTGGTGGGCTTATCACCGCCACCATCCCGCCGAGCATCGGCCTCATTCTCTATGGCTACCTCGGCGAGGTCTCCATCGGCCGGCTGTTCATCGCCGGCGTGGTGCCCGGCTTCCTGTTGATGGTGGCGCTGATGGTAACCACCTATTTCGTTGCCAAGCGGCGCGGCTACGCGCCGGTACGCGACGGGTTGCCTTCGGGGCGAGAAGTGCTGTCGGCGTTGCGCAGCAGCATCTGGGCACTGCTGTTTCCGGTGTGGCTGCTGGTGGGCATCCGCTATGGGCTGTTTACGCCCACCGAGGCGGGGGCCTTCGCCGTGGCCTATGCGCTGTTGGTGGGCTGCGTGATTCATCGCGAGATGGGCCTGCGCGAAGTCCTCGCGGCGATGCACGCCAGCGTGCGCGACATCGGCATGATCATGCTGATCATCATGTTTTCGGGAATCATCGGCTACGTGGTCTCCTTCGAGCGGGTGCCGCAGACTATCGCCGAGCTGACGCTGGGTGTGTTCGCCAGCCCGACCACGCTGCTGCTCACCCTGGCCGTACTGCTGGTGCTGCTCGGCATGCTGCTGGAGGCCACGGTGGTGGTGATGCTGCTCACGCCGATCCTGGTGCCGGTGATCAAGGCCGCCGGTATCGATCCGGTGCACTTCGGCCTGCTGATGATGACCCTGGTGACTTTCGGCGGCATGACCCCGCCGGTGGGTATTTCGATGTACACCGTATGCGGGATTCTGCGCTGCTCTTTCTTCGATTACAGCCGCGAGCTGCTGCCCTTTGCCCTGGCGGTGTTCACCGTGGTGCTGGGCATCATCTTCTTCCCCGACATCGTGCTGTTCCTGCCCAACCTGCTGATGGGCTGAGCATGAGCCAGCCGACAACGACGGAGCGTGTCATGACCTTCAATGATCGCATCGATTTCATGGGGCCCGACTTCCTGCTCGAGAACGAGCCGGCGCGTCGGCTCTACCACGAGCATGCCGCCGCCATGCCGATCTGCGACTACCACTCGCACCTGAGCCCGGCGGAGATATCCGGCGACGTGCGCTTCGACAACCTCACCGAACTGTGGCTCAAGGGCGATCACTACAAGTGGCGGGCGATGCGCATTGCCGGTATCGACGAGCGGCGCATCACCGGCGAGGCCAGCGACCGCGAGCGCTTCCAGGCGTGGGCCGAAACGGTGCCGGACTGTCTCGGCAACCCGCTCTATCACTGGACCCATCTTGAGCTGCGCCATCCGCTGGGCATCGAGAACACGCTGCTCTCGCCGGCCACCGCCGAGGAGATCTGGGCGACCTCGCGCGAGCGCCTGGCCACGCCGCAGCTGAGTGCCCAGGGCATTCTCCAACGCTTCGACGTACGTACCGTGTGCACCACCGATGACCCGGTGGATGACCTCGCGCTCCATCGCCGCCACGCCGAGAGCGGGGCGGCGCCCAGCATGCTGCCGACCTTCCGGGCCGATGCCGTGCTCAAGATTGAGCAGCCCGGCTTCGTCGACTATCTCAGCGAACTGGAGCGCGCCAGCGGAGTAGCCATCCGCGGCTACGACGACCTGCTGGCGGCGCTGTACCAGCGCCTCGAGCACTTCGCCGCCCACGGCTGCTGCCTCTCCGACCACAGCCTGGAGAAGCCGGTGTTCGTCGCGCCGCCGAGCACGGCCGAGCTCGACCGGCTGATCGAGCGTCGCCGCCAGGGCAGAACCCTCACTGGTGACGAGAACGCCGCCTTCACCACCGCGGTGCTGCTGTGGCTGGGGCGCGAGTACGCCCGGCGCGGCTGGGTGATGCAGCTGCACCTGGGCGCGCTGCGCAGCCTGAGCCAGCGCGGCCTGGCCGAGATCGGTGCCAACAGCGGTTTCGACGCCATCGGCGACGTTACCTACGCCGAGCCGCTGGCGGCGATTCTCGATGCGCTGGATCGCGAGCGGGCGCTGCCGCGCACCGTGGTCTACAACCTCAACCCGCGCGACAACGAGATGCTGGCGAGCCTGGTCGGCTCGTTCGCCAGCGACGGCATCCCCGGCAAGCTGCAGTTCGGCGCCGCCTGGTGGTTCAACGACCAGCGCGACGGTATCGAGCGCCAGCTCGTCACGCAGATGAACTTCGGCCTGCTGCGGCATTTTGTCGGCATGCTCACCGATTCGCGCAGCCTGCTGTCGTTCTCCCGCCACGACTACTTCCGCCGCATCTTCTGCCAGATGCTCGGGGCGCAGATCCAGCGCGGCGAATTGCCGAACGATCTCGACCGCATCGGCGAGCTGGTGCGGGCGGTGTGCTACGACAACGTGCAGCGCTACCTCTTCGAAAGATAGGGCTCCCCCTCCACCTCACTGCGACGGAAGCTTCATGAAAATCAGCGATGCCTATGTGATCGTCACCTCGCCGGGGCGCAACTTCGTCACCCTCAAGATCGTCACCGAGTCGGGTACCTACGGTATCGGCGACGCCACCCTGAACGGTCGCGAGATGGCGGTGGTGGCCTACCTCGAGGAGCACGTGCTGCCGGCCCTGATCGGGCGCGACGCCAGCCGTATCGAGGATATCTGGCACTACCTCTATCGCGGCGCCTACTGGCGCCGGG
>NZ_JBYCKL010000087.1:0-13094 GCF_057473365.1 Halomonas sp. TH-94 | reverse complement strand
CAAGAATGCGCAGCCCGTGGCGTTCACTGTTCCTTGTCGTCACCTTGACGCCACTGCTTATCTCCGTGGTCGTGCGTACCTTGGGCTGGGTACTGCTCATCGGTGGTAATGGGTTGCTGGGCAAAACTCTGGAAGCCTTGGGCATTGCTGACGCCAGTGCGGGTAACCTTATGTATACCCATACCGGCATCATTCTGGCACTGGTCCACGTACTAGTCCCCTTTATGGTGATCTCGGTATGGGCTGCCCTGCAGAAGCTCGATCCTTCCGTGGAGCATGCGGCGTTATCGCTCGGCGCCAGTCACTCCACGGTCTTTCGTCGCGTCGTAGTACCGCAAATCATGCCCGGCATACTCTCCGGAAGTTTGATTGTCTTTGCTCTGGCAGCCAGCGCTTTTGCGACTCCGGCTATCTTGGGCGGGCGACGGCTAAAAGTCGCAGCCACCGCGGCATATGACGAATATCTCAACACCATGAACTGGCCTCTTGGCGCTTCCATTGCCGTAATTCTTCTGATTGCCAATGTGGTCGTGGTGATGAGTTATAACCGGATGATGGAAAGGCGCTTTCGCCGTACATTGGGCTAGAAGGAGACACTCATATGCAAAAAAATGGCAAACTGGCCCTGTGTTTTCACACGCTGTTTGTGGTCTTCCTGATGGCGCCGCTTGTGGTTGTCATGCTGGTCGCTTTCACACCGAACGGTTATATCTCCTATCCCACCAACGGCTTCTCACTCAGGTGGTTCAGGGCGATTCTCGAGAACCGCAGTTTTATACAGGCATTCTGGAATAGCCTCTATCTTGGTATTGGCGCCGCCAGTGTTTCCGCTGTACTCGCTGTGCCTGCTGCCTTGGCCATTGCTCGTTACCAATTCCGGGGGCGGGAAGCCCTGGTGAGCTTGTTTCTTTCACCGCTGATGATTCCGCATGTGGTGCTGGGTGTTGCCTTCCTTAGTTTTTTCTCGCGGATCAGTGTCTATGGCAGCTTCTATGCCTTGGTGGCGGCCCACGTAATCATCATCATGCCATATACCATGCGTCTGGTGATGGCTTCGGTATTCGGTATGGACCGCCGGGTCGAACAAGCCGCACTGTCGCTGGGAGCGAGTCAATGGACGGTCTTTAGACGTGTCACCATGCCGATTATCTTGCCTGGTATTGCTGGCGGCTGGATTCTTGCTTTCACCACCAGCTTCGATGAGTTGTCGATGACAATATTCGTTGCATCTCCCAGTACAACGACGCTGCCTGTTCAGATGTACAACCACATCGCCCATACCATCGACCCGTTGATCACCTCTGTCTCGACTGTGCTGATCGTGCTGACGGCCCTATTGGTTCTCATATTGGACCGCATCTATGGGCTCGACAAAGTCCTGATCGGCAAGGGGTAAGGAGGTCATATGTCAACCTATGATTTTGCCGTCATTGGGGGCGGTCTAGTGGGCAGTGCAATTGCCTATGGTTTGGCCAAGGCCGGTCATCGAGTCTCTTTGCTGGATGAAGGCGATGTTGCCTATCGTGCATCTCGAGGCAACTTCGGCCTGGTCTGGGTCCAGGGGAAGGGGCTCGAAATCCCGAGTTATTCACAGTGGAGCATGAGTTCTGCTTCCCTGTGGCCAAGCCTCTCGGATGAGCTCCGAGAGCTCACCGGGGTGACAACTCAGCACCAAGCGCCAGGTGGCGTGCACCTCTGCTATAGCCGGAAGGAAATGGAGCTGAGACAGGCAGATCTTACCTCGCTGGCCCAGGCGACTGGCGGGCAGTTCGATTTCACCATGCTCGATCATGAACAGCTGCGCGAGATGATTCCCGAGATAGGGGAGAGCGTCACTGGAGCCTCATGGTCGCGTTGGGACGGCCATGCCAACCCGCTTTACCTGTTACGCGGGCTGCATGCCGGCTTTCTTCGCTGCGGCGGAACGTTCCTTCCCGGCAGCAAGGTTCACCGAGTTCACAAGAACGGGGACAGCTTCGTGATCGAGCGTGAGGGGGAGCGAGTCCAGGCGGAGCGAGTGGTGCTGGCTGCCGGTCTCGGGAACCGCCACCTGGCACCGCAGGTTGGGCTGTATGCCCCACTGATACCTAATCGAGGCGAGATCCTGGTCACTGAGCGCATGCGCCCCCTGCTGAATCTGCCGACCACATATCTCCGCCAGACGGGGGAAGGCTCGATCCTGATGGGGGATTCCCATGAAGACGTCGGTTTTGACGAAGGCACCGAGACCCCTGTGCTGTCGACTATCGCCCAGCGAGCCGTGCGTGCCCTGCCGGCATTGGCCAATACGCGGGTAGTACGCACCTGGGGTGCATTGCGCGTGATGACGCCGGATGGCTATCCGCTCTATCAGGCCTCGGTCTCCCACCCCGGCGCATTCGTGGCCTGCTGCCATAGCGGAGTGACCTTGGCGGCAGCCCACGCCAAACGTATTGCCCCCTGGATCGCTGGTGATTCATTGCCCAGCGAAATAGCCCCATTCATCGCGGAGAGATTCGATGTTCAAACGGTTATCCCTGCCTGATGCAGCTACACAGAAGACAGTGATCGTGTACTTCGACGGCCTGCAGGTCACTGCCCAGGAGGGCGATACCATTGCTGCTGCGCTGCTCTCAGCGGGTGTCGATGCATGCCGTACCACACCGGTGAGCGGATCCCCGAGGGGTCCCTACTGCATGATGGGTGTCTGCTTCGAGTGCCTGGTTGAGGTGGATGACCTACCCAATGTCCAGGGCTGCCAAGTTGTCGTGAAAGATGGCATGCAGATCCGTTCGCAAGACGGTGCCAGGAGACTCGGCTGATGACGACCCATGACTTGATGATACTAGGCAGCGGTCCTGCCGGTATGGCCGCTGCTGCCACTGCCGTGGCCCATGGCATCACCGCGGTGGTGGTCGATGAGCAGCCGGCGGCTGGTGGGCAGATTTATCGTGCAATAGAGTCGACACCTCTCCAGGAGCGGAGAATTCTTGGCGATGACTACTGGCATGGTAAGGCGCTGGTAGATGGCCTGAATGACCCCCGCATCGACTATCGTCCTGGTACTACCCTTTGGCAGCTCACCCGACGGCTCGAGGTCGGGCTGCTCCAGGGTGAGCGAGCATCGATGGTGCGAGCCCGGCATGTCATTCTCGCCCATGGTGCCATGGAGCGACCTTTTCCGATTCCAGGTTGGACGCTGCCTGGTGTCATGACCGCCGGAAGCGGCCAGATCCTGCTCAAGAGTGCTGGTTTGGCACCCTCGGCACCGGTTGTTCTCGCTGGCTGTGGGCCATTGCTATTACTGCTGGCTGTGCAATATCTGAGGGCCGGGATTTCCATTGCTGCCTTGCTCGATACCACCCCGGCGGGGCAATTCCGAGATGCACTCCCGCTACTGCCCGGTGCATTGCGCAATCCTAGGACTCTGCTCAAGGGATTGGGGTTACTGGCCGAACTGCGGCGTGCAGGCGTCAGGCATGTTCGGCATGTGACGGCTCTGGAGGCGGAAGGCGAAGGCCGGCTGGAGCGTATCCGCTGGCAGTGCGGCAACGATCCTGAATGGCACTGCCTGTCAACACCGCTGCTGCTGCTGCACCAAGGGGTCGTGCCCAACACTCAGGTTACGCGGGCGCTGGACTGTACTCATGACTGGGACGAGCGACAACTGGCATGGCAGCCGCGAAGAGATGCCTGGTTAGTGACAGATGTCGAGGGGATTGCGGTCGCTGGCGATGCCGGCGGCATCGTGGGGGCCAAGGCTTCGGCCATGCAGGGACGGCTGGCAGGTTTGGGAGCCGCCATTGCACTCGGTCGTGTGAGTGAAGAGAAGATTCACAAGGAAGTGAAACAACTGCGTCGTGAACTGGCGCGAGAAACAGCGATTCGTCCCTTCCTTGATGCCCTCTACCGACCGGCAGCCCATTGGCGGCTGCCTGAAGATAAAACGTTAGTGTGCCGTTGCGAGGAGGTTACTGCCGGTGAAATTCGCCGCATGGCCGAGCAGGGGTGTCGTGGCCCTAACCAGACCAAGTCATTCACCCGTTGTGGCATGGGGCCCTGCCAGGGGCGCATGTGTGGACTGACGGTCAGCGAGTTGCTGGCTGATGCCAACGGGCAGAGCGTTGCCGAGACGGGGTACTACCGCCTTCGTCCCCCCTTTAAACCCATTACCTTGGGGCAGCTGGCAACCGCTGCTGAGGATGCTTCGGGATGAGTGCCCGGGTCGTGATCGTCGGGGCCGGCCTCCATGGTTGTAGTGCTGCTGTCCATCTCAGTGCCCAGGGGCATCGGGTAACGGTGATAGATAAGGAGTATGCCGGACGGCACGCCTCAGGTGTTAACGCCGGTGGTGTGCGCCGTTTGGGCAGGCATCCTGCAGAGATTCCCCTGGCTATGGCGGCTTGGGAGCGCTGGCAACGCATGGCCGAGGTGGTCGGTGATGACTGCGGTTTCCGCCCGGTAGGACAGATCAAGGTTGCCGAGAATGACGCAGACTTGGAGACGCTAGCAGAGCGTGAACGGGAGCTCCGTTCCCTTGGGTTCGATCATGAGTACCTCATCACCCGGGACGAGCTACATAAGCGGGTTCCTGCTTTGTCTCCCCACTGCCCTGGTGGTCTCGCCTGTGATGGCGATGGTTATGCCAACCCTTATCGTACGGTGACAGCGTGGCGATGCCAGGCGCAACGGCAAGGGGTCAGTTTCTTCGAAGGCGTGACTGTCACCGGTCTGGAGGAGCATGGCAACGGCTGGCAGGTTCAGGCGGGGCGTCACTGTTTCACTGCCGATATCCTCATCAACTGTGCTGGTGCTTGGGCCGGTACGCTTTGTGAATGGCTGGGAGAGCCGGTACCTCTCGCCGCTGAGGCACCAATGCTGATGATTACCGAGCGACTGAAACCATTTCTAGGTCCGGTCATTGGCGCGACGGCCCGGCCACTTTCCTTCAAGCAGTTTGAAAACGGCACGGTGCTGATCGGCGGAGGCGTTCGGGGAGAAGTCGATACACGACGCCAGGTCGCGGAGACCTGCCTTGGTGGGCTGGCGGAAAATGCCGACACCGTATTGAGTCTGTTCCCCTTCATGCATGAGGCACGCATTGTCCGGACTTGGGCAGGGATAGAAGCCGTCATGCCGGACCAGATCCCAGTGTTAGGTCCGAGCAGTGCATCCGAGAGCGTAATACACGCCTTCGGCTTCTCTGCTCACGGCTTTCAACTAAGTCCCATCTCCGGGGAAATCGTCGCTGACCTAGCGCTGGGGCGGGAGCCGGCCTACCCGATCCAGCCATTTTCCATCACTCGCTTTCAGGGCCATCGCTCGTCAGGCTGATGCACTGATTGCTACTTGATTCATCTTGCTCTCCTTTCGGCATGCCGAAAAGAGCGATACCACGCCTATAGACAGGCAATCACAGGAGTTGATCACATGATCGAACGCAGTATTCGTACCCCCATCATGCATCGTGCTGTTGCAGCCAATGGCTTTGTATTCTTCGGTGGCATTATCGCCGATGATCTCAGCTTGGACATGGCAGGCCAGACTCAGCAGGTGTTGGACAAGCTGGAGAGCTATCTTGCTGAAGCCGGATCCAACAAGGAGTCCATCGTTTCTGCTACGGCTTACGTTTCTGATTTGAATCTGAAGAAAGGCATGAATGATGTCTGGACTCAGTGGTTTGACCCGGAACACCTGCCTGCCAGGGCGACTTTAGGCGTCGCGGACCTTGGCGATAACGTGTTGCTGGAGTTGGTGGTCACTGCCGTTAAGTAGCATTTCCCTGTCCATGGGAGCTGCTTTTGATTTAACCCATCACTCCACGCAGACTAACTGTGTGAAGTGATGGGGTGTTGGGCCTCGACAAGCATTGAGCTAGCACCCACATTCCAGTCTCTTTGACCTTCCCCCTGATCTAGGTCCGCTCACAATGTGAGAAACCGCTGCTTCATGCGTACTGCTGGGCATTACGCCACGGGTGGCAAATAGCCCAGCGAGCTATGTAGCCTGACATGGTTGTAGTGTGTTCTCCGTTGTGTGATTACGTACATTGGTGATCATCAGCTTCATTCTCCCATGAATCTGGTCATGGCGTTGACGGTAAAGGTGGGCGAGCCTCAGAAATACTTCAGTGGTTGACGGAGGTGCAGTCCCATGACCTGGATGCCGATCAGCTGTCGGCGGTACGCGACGAAGTCGCCGATTTTCAGCCCTACTTGATTGGCTGGCAGATATGCTGGGGAACGATATCGAGCAGGCCTGCTTTAAATCTCTACCCTCGATGCGCTTCAGCCTTTCCCGTCGCCATTTTGATACTCAAGTGCCTGAAATTCTCAAAGAGTGTGGATCGTTATGCGGTCTATGAACCCACTTCCTCCCGGAGCTGTATAAGGGATACAGCGCATCGGTAACCAGCGGTCCCCATGACATGCGATTTGATGCTGCGCTGCGCGGTTTTGACGACTTGTGCTCCGGCCAAGACGTCGAATGGACACAGAAGGCCGGGGCGGTTGCTTGGTTGCCAAAAAATCAAACTGGAAGATTGATTACTTATCTCTTGGGAGGGAAATGATATGCGAATGCTATCTATCGGACTGTTGACTGGCGTGCTGGCCCTGGGACTCACCGGCTGTGGTACCACCACCGGTGAACGAGCGCTGAGCGGGGCCGGCCTGGGGGCGGCGGCCGGCGCCGGCACTGCGGCCATGACTGGCGGTAACGTGACCAGAGGGGCGGTGATCGGTGGTGGCCTGGGTGCTGCCGCCGGGGCGGCCACCACTCGCGACGACATCGATCTGGGACGTCGGCGTCGCTAACTCCTCTGTGATGATGCGGGCGTCCACGATGCCGATCGGCGCCCCATCATCGAGTCTCAAGCGGCTCCCACCTAACGCCACTCCAGGTCTACCGCGATGGGATCATGATCCGAGGAGCGGAACGGGTCGGGGCGGAAATGGGGCGCTGCGTTGTCCGGCCCATCGTAGCCGAGGTAAGGCGGCTCATCGGCATTGATGGGCCAGGGCCGTACCTCTGCCACGGCCGCGGCCAGCTCGGGGCTGGCCAGGGCGTGGTCCAGATAGCCCGACTCACCGCGGAACACATAGCTGTAGCGCTGTTCCGGCGGCAGTTCTCGGGCTATCAGATTGACCAGTCCTGCATGGGCCAGGGTGCGGATCGGGTCCTCGGCGCCGTAGGCGTTGAGGTCGCCGGTCAGCAGCAGGCGCTCGTGTCCCTCGGCGTCAGCGAGGCGGTCGAGGAAGCTATTCATGGCCTGCGCCTGCTCTACCCGGCGCTGGTTCCAGCATCCCTGGCCGCGGTCGATATCGCCCCGGGAGGGGCAGCCGGTCTTGGACTTGAAATGGGCGGTCACGACGCCGAAGGCCGGACCGCCGTCCACGCTGCGGAAGAAGGCCGCCAGCGGCGGGCGGTGGTGGGTCGGGTCGTTGTCGGCATAAAGCTCGCTCACGGCCTCTACCCGGTCCGGCCGGTAGATCAGGGCGAGTTTGATGGCATCACTGCCGCGGTCGGCACTCCCGCCGACCGCACGATAGCGGACCCCGGTCCGTTCACTGAGTTGCTCGACCAGGTCGGCCAGGGCGCTTGGGTCGTTCTCCACTTCCACCAGAGCCAGAATGTCGGCCTGTAGCCCCTCGACCGCAGCGGCCAGTTTGGCACGCTGCCGCTCCAGCTCTGCGTTGTCCGCCGCACCTCGCTGGCCGAGCGTAACGAAGTAGTTCTCGACGTTGAAGGTCGCTACCCGCAGCCGCTCCCCGGGCTCTGTAAGTGGCTCCGGGCGCGGGTTGGCGTCCTCGAAGCGTGGCTCGAGAGTCGGGTGCAGGCGGTAGGCGTCGAAGGCGTGGGTCAGTATCCCGGTCAGCCCCTGAACGGTGCTGCCGACACGGCGGGTGCCATCCGCATCCAGGTAGGGAATTGGGCTCGGAAAGGCGCGGTAGCTGCCGTCGTCCAGCTCGAGGATTTCCCGCTGCTGGCTTTCGCCGGGTGTATTCGTGGGTCGGAACAGACGGGCGGCGGCCAGTCTCAGGGAGCCGTAGCGGGCGAGCTCGTAGTTGCCGGTGACGGTCAGCGTCTGCGGAAACTCAAGTAGTAGGCCCTCCTTGCGTGACAGCTGCTCTTCGCTTAGCGGCCAGTCAACCGCAAGTGGCTCTGGCAACTGGTCCTGGGCACAGGTCTCGATCCGTTCGACCCGCTGCAGCTGGATCTGGCCGCGATAATCGCCGGTGCGGGCGTGGAGCTGCAGGTGTGTGCCGGGAGCGATGAGTTCCGCGTCGCCCGACGTTGCCGTGGGCATATAGACGAACAGGCCGACGGGGCCATGTTCCGTCGTTTGCTGCAGATAGAAACCGTTCAGCCGTTCGCGGCCGAGAAACTCGCCGGTCACCACCCCGTCGACGACCACCTCGCGGCCGGAAGGCAGGGCGGGTTGCTCGTCAGCCCCTTTGATTGCCGCCAGGTCGGTGCTGGATGTCTCGGGGCAACTGGCTGTTGCCGGGGCGGCTACCAGCACCAGAGTCAGCAGCAGGGCAAGTGGTCCTGCTTGGCGGGTCACGGCATGGCGCCGGTGCTTGCCGGACGTGCGCGGCGGGGCGGTGAGGGTCATGCGTTCTCCAAGGTAGTGCTGGTGCCGTTTTGACTATATTAGTAGATGGCAGTGCTCACCCGAAAATCATCATCACCAGCCCATAGGCCGCCACGCCCGCGGCCACCGGCCAGCCCAGGGTGCGCTTGAGCCACCACACGGCGAGGGTCGCCGACACGCCGATGAGGGTAGCCAGCCACGAGACGGCGTCGGGCGTTACCGGCATCAGCGATACTCCGAATACGGCGGCGATCATCAGCGGGCCGAGCAGGCTCAGCCACTGGGGCATCGCCTCCAGGCTATCGTCGTCCTCTTGCCGCTCGAGTCGGCGCTGCATCCAGAACAGTGGCAGCACGCGTATCAGCAGGGTGCCCGCCGCCGAGGCGAGCACGGCGATCCACAGGGCGCTACTCATGGCGTTCTCCTGGCGGGTGTTCTCTTTTTGGGGAGTGGCCGAACTTGACGACCTGGAAGCACAGGGCGCCGCAGGCGGCAGCAAGGGGAATCGCCACATTGGTCAGGCCCGTCACCGTCAGTAGCAGAGCGCTGAGAATGGTCAGCCCAAGGGCCAGGCTCCAGCGCCGGGAGGTGAAGCGGGGCGCTATCAGCACCAGGAAAAGAGCCGGCAGGGCGAAGGGCAGGATCTCACCCATCAGGGCCCAGCGGGCAATCAGCTCGCCGCCGGCCACTGCGCCCAGCGCCGTGCCGCCAATCCAGCTCAGCCAGGCCAGCAGGGCCGCGCCGGTAAACCAGCCAAGGCGCTGAGAGGCCGGTAGCTGGGGCAGACGGGCATGGGCAACGGCGAAAATCTGGTCGGTGAGGCCGTGCATCAGCCAAGGCCATAAGCGGCTGGGCGTCAGCCAGGGGGCCAGGTTGGGGGCGTAGACCACATGGCGCAGGTTGATCAGCAGCGTCATGGCCACCACCAGCCACAGCGGCGCTCCGGCGGCCACCATGCCGACGAAGAGGAACTGCGAGGCGCCGGCATAGATCAGTGTCGAGATCGCCACGGCTTCCCAGGCGCTGAAGCCGGCCTGGGTGGCGATCAGCCCGAAGGAGATGGCCACCGGCACATAGCCGCCGAGCAGTGGGACGGCCTCGCTCATGCCAGTCAGCCAAGGGCGGGTGGCCGAGGGCGCGGCTTCCAGGCTCATGAGTTCTGTTCCTCGTGATAGACGACGCTGAGCAGCAGCGTGGCCCAGCTCTCCCCGGTGCGGTAAAGGTGGGGGCCGTCCGCGGCGAAGGTAAGGGATTCACCGGCCGAGAGAGTGCGGGTGTCGCCTTCCGGACCGGCCTCAAGTGCACCGCTGATCAGAGTGAGGGTTTCACGGGCGCCGGGGGTATGGGGCTCGGCACGACGCAAGGTATTCGGTGCGCAGCGCATCCAGTAGGCATCGACCTGAGGGTGGTCCTTGCCCTGGTCGAGCAAGCGGACCTCCACGCCGTCCTCGCCCAAGGGTACTGCGATGGGCGCCACGAGCGTGCCGAAGGGTACCTTCAACTGTACCGCCAGGCGCCAGATGGTATCCAGGGTGGGGTTGCCGTTGCCCTGCTCGAGTCGCGACAGGTTCGACTTGGCGATACCGGCGGCGGCGGCCAGCTGCGATAGCGACAAACCCTGCGCCTGTCGCAGGGTCTGCAGATGTTGCCCCAGGGTGCCGAGGGAAAGCTTGTCCAAAGTGGCTGGTCTCAGGTTGTTCCTTTTAATGAACGTTCTATAAAAGGAACAGGCATCTGTCAACCTTGCCGTTCAGCCAAGCGTCACGCACTTCCATCCGAGAGTCAGGCCGTCGCCAATCCTGTTTGCCCCGTCAGCCTCGGCATATAGCTCGCATTGTCGGATGGTGAGGTCGTCGCGGGACCTGCCGGTTCCAGTGACATATCGGCCAGCTTGAACCTGGCGACGGCTTCGTCGAGGCGCTGCGCTTCGGCTTGCAGCTGGCTGGCGGCCAGGCTGGCCTGCTGCACCAGGGCGGCGTTCTGTTGGGTGGTGTGATCCATGTCCCCCACCGCGGTGTTGACCTCGCCGATGCCGGTGCGCTGCTCGTTGGAGGCCACGGCGATCTCGTTCATCAGTTCGTTCACGCGCTGCACCGAGGCCATGATCGAGGCCATGGTGCTGCTGGCGCTGTCGGCCTGCTGAGTGCCGGCTTCGACCTGACGCACGGAGGTCTCGATCAGCTGGCGAATTTCGGTGGCGGCATCGGCGCTGCGTGTGGCGAGCTGGCGCACTTCACTGGCCACCACGGCAAAGCCGCGGCCATGTTCGCCGGCCCGGGCCGCTTCCACCGAAGCGTTCAGGGCCAGGATGTTGGTCTGGAAGGCTATCGAGTCGATAAGGCCGATGATCTCCGTCACCTGCTGGGAGCTGTCGCGGATCTCTTGCATTCGCGTGACCACATTGGCCACGACATCGCCGCCCTGATGTGCCCGCTCGGCCGCCTCGCGGGCCATGTCGCTGGCGAGCGAGGCGTTTTCGCTGTTGCGTTCCATGGTGGAGGTCATCTCCTCCATGCTCGAGGCCGTTTCGGTCAGCGAAGCGGACTGACGCTCGGTGCGTGCCGCCAGGTCGCGGTTGCCGCTGGCAATCTCGCGGGAGTTGGCGAGAATTTCTGCGCTGCTGTCGCGCACTGTGGCGACGGTGGCCGAGAGGCCCTGCTGTGTCGTGGCCAGCGCCGTGAAGAGCTTGCCGATTTCGTTCTTGCCGTGGGATTCGACCGGTGAAGAGAGATCGCCCCCGGCCATGCGCTGAAAGTGCTGCACGATGCGATCCAGCGGCCGAATGAGGTTGGCACTCACCCCACGGTAGACGATGCCGATCACGATCAACGCCACGAGCAAGACGAAGACGATCACCCGCTGGGCGGTCGTGACCACCGAGCCGAAGCTTTCCGCTCGCTCGGCGCCCTCGGCCTCTACGCGGTGAAAGAAGCCGACCGCGGCCCGATAGAAATCGTCGTTATGGGCAGTAGCCTGGGCGCGCAGTGCCTGGAAGGTGGCGAGATCGCCATGGGCGAGCGCCTCGGCTTGCGGCTGCAGGCTATTTTCCCGCATGGCGTTGAAGCTGGCTTCGATGGGGCCTATCAGGTCTGCGTGCTCTGGGCGCACGGGAAGCTCCAGGAAGAGCCTGAAGTTCTCGACTACCTCTGCGAGGCGTCCCTCAAGTGATTCGGCGTCGATAGAGCTCCCGGTCTCACCGCTGAGCGAACGCTCCAGGAGTTCTTCGTAAACGCCGGCCATGTCGATGCGTACGCTTTGCAGCATCGAATTGGCCCGATTGAGTGCTGCCTGCTGGCTCACGTTGACTGCGCTGAAGGTATCGAAGCTGCGCTGGCTGTGGTTGACCGCATAGAGCCCCATGGCACTCAAGGCGATCAGCAAGGAGAGGAAGGCGAGCAGGACCAGCGTCCAGCTCATTTTGACGGAAAGGTGGCTCAGGCTTTTCACTTGTCACTCCTGGTGGCCCTGGCGAGGGCTCAAATACATCGCGATGAAACGAGGTGCTCGGCCAGTGGGTGGCCGAGCGGGCCTCAGCTGCTGCTGGTATTGCCAGCCGAGCCTTCCTGGCGATGGGAGCGAAGGGTGGCCTCCCGGTCCTGAGGGTCAGTGCAGTCGGTCTCCGCGTCGGCGCGAGCCATGCGTTCACGCTCGCGCTCTTCGTCCGCCAAGGTGACCTTGGGCAGCACGAGATTGAGGATAAAGGCGGTGATGGCCGCCACCACGATAGGCGAACCGCCGATCACGCTTTGTATCCATCCGGGAAGCTGCGCGATCGCCTCGGGCACTTGGGCGATGCCCAGGCTAAGGGCGAGCGACAGGCCGACGATGGTCATGTTGCGTGCGGAAAGTTCGTCCTTTATCAGCAGCTTGATGCCGGTCATGGTGATCATGCCGAAGACGATGACGGTGGCGCCGCCGAGCACCGGGTAAGGAATGGTCGTCACCAGGGCGCCGAACTTGGGGCTGAATCCGGCCAGCAGCATGAAGCCGCCGGCCAGTGCCAGCACGAAGCGGCTGATTACGCGGGTCATTGCGACGATGCCGACGTTCTGGCTGAAGGTGGCGGTGGGCAGGGCGCCGAAGAAAGCGCTCAGTGTCGTGGTAAGGCCGTTGCCCAATAGTCCGCCGGTGAGTTCGCGGGTTCTCAGCTCGCGGTTCATGCCGCCCACCGTGGTGGCCGAAAGATCGCCGATGGTCTGCACGGAATTGATCACGCAGATGATCACCATGGCGATGATCGCCGAGGTGTGGAATTCCAACTCGAAGGGCATGAACTGCGGTACCGCCACCCAGCCTGCCTCGGCCACTGCCTCGAAGCTGACCATACCGAGCAGCAGCGACAGCGCGTAGCCCACCACGATGCCGACGATGATGGCCGAGAGCTTCACCACGCCCCTGCCGAACTGCGAGGCGACCAGCACTGTGGTCAGGGTGACGAGCGCCACGAACCAGTTGAGCGGCTCGCCGAAGCCGGGGGCTTCCACGTTGCCGCTGCCGGCCATGTAGCGCACCGCGATGT
>NZ_JBYCKL010000086.1:0-8322 GCF_057473365.1 Halomonas sp. TH-94 | reverse complement strand
GGCTGAAATTGCCGACCCTCATGTGGCCAAGGAGAACCAGCACGTGCTGGTCGGCATGCCCGATACCGAAATCCATCGCTTTGCCGATGAGAATGGCGTCGACCTGATTGTGGTGGGCTCCCACGGCCGGCACGGTTTCGCCCTGCTGCTCGGCTCCACTTCGACCGGCGTACTGCACGGCGCTCAGTGCGACGTGCTGGCCGTGCGAGTAGGCAAGAAAGGCGAGAAAAGCGCCGAATAAGATAAATCCTGCGTGCTAGATGACCCACAAGGATGTGGGCAGCGCAGACCTTACTCCCCGGCGGCCATGGCCTCCAACTCCATCCAGCGCTCCATGGTGGCATCGAGCTCAGCCTGCTTTTCCCCCATGGCCTTGAGCATATCGGCTACCACCTCCGCCTCCTGCTGGTAAAAGGCCGGGTCGCCGATCTGCGCCTCCAGGGCTGCTACCTCGGTTTCGAGTCTCTCGATTTCAGCCGGCAGCGCATCGAGTTCGCGCTGCAGCTTGTAGGAGAGCTTGACGCTCTTTTTCATTGCAGGGGGGCTTGATGCAGCCGCCTTGTCCGTCTTTTCGGCCTTGGTGGTCGGCTCCACCTGCTGACGCGCCGCGCCCTCCCAGGGGGCCGGCGGCAGGGTGCCACCCTGGCGCACCCAATCGCTGTAACCGCCTACGTACTCGCGTACCACCCCTTCGCCCTCGAAGGCCAGCACGCCGGTCACGACGTTGTCCATGAACGCGCGGTCGTGGGATACCAGCAGCAGGGTCCCGTCGAAGTCGAGCAGCAGCTCCTCGAGCAGTTCCAGCGTCTCGACGTCGAGATCATTGGTCGGTTCGTCGAGCACCAGCACGTTGGCCGGCTGGGTGAACAGCCGTGCCAGCAGCAGGCGATTGGACTCGCCGCCCGACAGTGCTTTGACCGGCTGGCGCGCCCGTTCCGGGGTGAACAGAAAATCCTGCAGGTAGCTGATGACGTGCTTGTCCTTGCCGCCCACGGTGATTCGGTCGCTACCCTGGGCAACGTTGTCGTAAACGCTCTTTTCCGGCTCGAGGCCTGCCCGCAGCTGATCGAAGTAGGCCACCTTGATATTGGTGCCAAGCTTTACCGTGCCTTCGCTGGGCTCGAGCTCACCGAGCAGAATCTTGAGCAGCGTGGTCTTGCCGGCGCCGTTGCGCCCGATCAGGCCGATGCGATCGCCGCGCTGGATCTCGATGTTGAGATTCTGCAGGATGAGCTCGTCGCCAAAGCGATGAGACACGCCGGCCAGCTCGACCACACGCTTGCCGCTGCGCTCACCGCTATCCACGCCGAAGCTCGCCCGCCCCTGCACTTCGCGGCGCTGGCCGCGCTCGCGACGGAGTTGCTCCAACGCCCGCACCCGCCCTTCGTTGCGGGTGCGCCTCGCCTTGATTCCCTGACGAATCCAGGCCTCTTCCTGAGCCAGTTTCTTGTCGAACAGGGCATTTTCCCGCGCCTCGATTTCCAGCTCGTGCGACTTCTGCTGCTGATACGCCGCGTAATCGCCCGGATAGCGCCCCAGACGCCCGCGATCGAGCTCCAGAATCGCCGTTGCCAGCTTCGACAGAAAGGCACGGTCGTGGGTGATGAACAGCACCGCGCCGTTGAACGCCAGCAGTTGCTCCTCAAGCCAGGCGATGGTGTCTAGGTCCAGGTGGTTGGTCGGCTCGTCGAGCAGCAACAGGTCGGGGTCGGCGACCAACGCACGGGCGAGCGCAACGCGCCGGCGCCAGCCGCCGGAAAGCGAGCTCATCAGATCGTCGGCCGGCAGACCCAGACGCGTCAGCACCACATCGATGCGCTGCTCGAATGACCAGCCATCGATGGCCTCGAGACGGCTCTGCAGGGTCGCCATGCGCTTCATGTCAGGATCGGCGGACTGCACCAGATGGTGATATTCCGCCAGCAGCTCACCGGCCTGGGGCAGCCCCTGGGCCACCACATCGAAAATGGTCTCGCCCGTCGCGGACGGAAGGTCCTGCTCGAGCACGCCGATCTTCAATCCCGGGGCACGCCAGATGCTGCCGTCGTCGGGCAGGATTTCGCCGGAAACCAGTTTCAGTAACGTCGACTTGCCGGTGCCGTTGCGCCCGACCAGCGCCAGGCGCTCCCCTTTCTCCAGCACCAGGTCGGCGCCGTTGAGCAGCACATGGTTACCGTAGGCCAGTTGCAAGCTTTCCAGACGTAGCAGGGTCACGCGCTCACCTCTCAATTCATCAAGGCGGCTAGTGTAACGCATGGCTGGCCCGCCGTGGCTTTGGTTACAATGCCTCATGTATCTGCAAAGGAGCGCACCCTTGGTCGACCCCGACGCCAACTTCGACGACTTCCTGCCCGAGGCCCTGCGCTTTCGCTCGCCCGCCCCGCTGGTGGATATCGGTGCCAACCTGACCCATGAAAGCTTTACCAGTGACCTCGAGGCCGTGCTGCGTCGTGCCGGAGCGGCCAACGTCACCTCTCTGATCGTGACCGGCACCGACCTCCTCCACGCCGAGCAGGCCGTGGAGCTGGCCCAGCGCGTTCCCGGCCTGTATGCCACCGCTGGCGTACACCCGCACGATGCCAGCCGCTGGAGCGACGACCTCGCCGCAGCCATGAGCCGACTGCATCATCGCGCCGAGGTGGTGGCAGTGGGCGAATGCGGCCTCGACTTCAATCGCAACTTCTCCACCCCGGCGGAGCAGGAACGCGCCTTCGAGGCCCAACTGGCCCTCGCGGCACAGAGCCGCAAGCCGCTTTTCCTGCATGAACGCGACGCCGGCCAACGCATGCGCGAGATGCTGCGAGCCTGGCGTGACGATATCAGCGATGCCGTCGTTCACTGTTTCACCGCCGACCGCGATACACTGCACGGCTATCTCGACCTGGATCTGCACATCGGCTTGACGGGATGGATCTGTGACGAACGGCGCGGCCACCATCTGCGCGAACTGGTGAGGGACATTCCACTCGAGCGGCTGATGGTGGAAACCGACTGCCCTTATCTACTGCCGCGCGATTTACCTGCCAAACTCAAGGGCAGGCGCCATGAACCGGCCCTGCTGCCTTGGATCGTGCGCGAGATAGCCCAATGGCGGGACAACACCGAGGCAGAGCTGGCCCACGCCACCAGTGACACCGCGAGACGCTTCTTTCGCCTGCCCATGGCAAGCGAAGCTCAAGATATTGGCCGTACCCAACAGGAGTCGTGAAATGGCTGACATACCCGGATTCATCGCCGTCGAGACCGGCGACGACAGCGATCTGCCTTTGGCCATTGCCTGGGTACTGTCCGACGGTCGCATCAAGCACACCTTGATCCAGCCCGACGACGACTGGCTGGACGAGGAGTTCAATGAGCTCAACGGCTATAGCCTGGAAGAGTTGCACAGCTTCGGCGCCAGCCCCCTGGATGTGATCAGGGAGCTGGAGAGCGACCATTTCAACGCCACCCTGTTCACTGCCGGGATCAGCGGCGATGAGGCCGCGCTGGCACGGCTGTTCGATACCTATGGCATCGATCCCTTCGTCGAGCTGGCGCCGGCCGACACCCTCTATCCCGGCCTGTCGGCAGGAGAGTGGAGCCGGGCGCGCAATGAGCTGTTCGGCGAGATGGGGCTCGAGCCGCTACGGCCCGAGCACGAGGTCGAGGTGATGCTGCGCCTGCATGAACGCCTAGGCGCTGAGTGAGGAGATGGGCTCTCTGGCCAACAGCCACTCACGCTGCTCGTCAATGCCCATGCAGACCAGCCGTGGCTCCTCGGCCTGAAGCCGTTGGAAGGCGTCCTTGCCGTCCAAGCCCTTCCAGCCGAGCTGAATCAACGCCTGAGCCGTGGCACCGCCCAGCGTGGCCCCGGGTCCGGGGATCACGATACGATCCGGCGCATACTCTCGCACGCCAACCCGAATTGCCGCTGTGAAGTCGTAGGGGGCTACAAGCTGCTCACCCAGAGTGTAGTCCCACAGCCGTTCGGGATCGGTACTCCAAGGGGTCCAGATATGGCCGCGACCGTCGATCATCGGCACCTCGGGCGGGCACAAAGGCAGGCTTGCCAGCTCGCGCCGCGCTTCACGCTTGACCTCCTCCTGCAGCGGCGTATGGAAGGCGGCATGCTGATGCAACCGCAGCGGGAACCGCTCGCGGGCTGGCAGCAGCTCGGCAAGGCGAGCCAGTCCCGCCTCGTTACCGCCGAATACCAGCATGCCGCCCAGATCGATCGAGAGATACAGCTGGGCCTCACTCTGACCGTGAATGCGCTCGATCAGCGCCAGCAGCTCGCGGCGTAATCCCCAGTCGGGCCGCCACGCCTCGTCGACCCAGGGATAGATGACCTGCCCCCCGGCCAAGCTTTCCTGCATCCTCAGCCCCATGGTACCGATCAGATGCAGCGCCGCGTCGGGCCCCAGGGCGCCAGCCGCCGCCAAAGCGATATACCAGCCCATGGAGTTGCCGGTCACCGCCACCACCTCGTAGCGCTCGCGGTCGATGGCCATCAGATCGGCCCAGGCGCAGGCATAGATCAGCGGCGATGCATGCTCACCGCGGCCATGCAGGCTCTGGCGAAAAGGCGTCTCGCCATCCAGCTCGGAGAGCGTCGGCATGCCGGCCTCGAGCCGCATGGCATCGAAGCGTGCCAGCCACTCGCTGCCGCCCGCCAGACGGTTAAGCGTGCCCCACTCGGCAGCGTTGTAGGTGCCGCGGCCGGGACAGACGATCAGCAGACGTTCTCGGGACGCCCCGCCGATGCGATGATTGCGCGCCTGACTCATCCTTCATCACTCCCTGCCGCTGCCTTGATTGCCTTCGCTGCCACTGCGACCGAATTTCTGTCGGGAGTCACCAGGCTCTGCGCCGTTGCCACGATCGTCTCGACCGAGGGCAGCGTCACCGTGGCCGCCCGCCCCAACGGAATGAAGCTGTCCTCGGCGGTCAGCCGATGCAGCCTATCGCTGGGCACCCCGCGCTCCACCAGGGCGGTGATCAGTTCCTCACTGGGCGAGCCGCTGCGCCGACACTCGTCCACCACCAGCACTTGGCCACAGTCGGCGATGAGGCGATGAACTGCGTCATGGTCGATATCGGTCAGCCAGCGCAGGTCGACGATACGCAGCGCGACTCCCTGCGCTTCCAGCCTTGCCGCGGCCTGGCGTGACAGATAGACGCCGTTGCCATAGGTGACGATGGCGAGATCGCGCCCCTCCCCCCACTGGCCAGGCTCGCCTACCGCCAGGCGGTGCTGCGGCCCAGGATCGGCAAAGCACCACTGCTGGTCGCCCTCCTCGTGCAGGTCGCGGGTGTGGTAGAGCGCGATCGGCTCGATCACCACCACCACCCGCTGCTCCTCGTCGGCCAGGCGCACCGCTTCCTGAATCAGGCCAACGGCATCGGCAGCGTTGGAGGGACAAGCCACCAGAAGCCCGGGAATATCGCGTAGCACGGCAATGGCGTTGTCGTTGTGGAAGTGGCCGCCGAAGCCCTTCTGATAGCCGAGTCCGGCAATGCGCACCACCATGGGATTGGTGTACTGGCCGTTGGAGAAGAAGCTGAGCGTGGCCGCCTCACCGCGCAGTTGATCCTCGGCGTTGTGCAGGTAGGCCAGGAATTGGATTTCGAGAATCGGCACCAGGCCGCTCTGCCCCATCCCGATGCCCAGTCCGAGAATGCTCTGCTCGTCCAGCAGGGTGTCGATCACCCGATGCGGGCCGAACTGAGCCTGCAAGCGCTGGGTGACGCCATAGACCCCCCCCTTGCGGCCGATGTCCTCGCCGGCCATTACCAGGTGTGGGTGGCTCTCCATCAGACGAGTGAGGGATTGGTTCAACAGCTTGGCCATGGTCGACGGCGTTGCGTCGATATCCCCCTGCCAGGAGCGGGCACGACCTGGCCGCCCCGGCGGCACGATACTCGCCATGACCTGTCCCGCGGTTTCCAGTTTGGGTCGACGAATCGCCTCCTCGGCCACATGCGCCACCCGCTCGGCGATCGAGCGGTAGAGTCGCTCGATCGCCGCGACATCGAGTATGCCATGGCGCAGCAAGAGCCCGGCCGAGACCAGCAGTGGATCTCGCGCCTCGTCAGCTTTGATGCGTGCCGGGGGGAGATAGGCCTGCTGAGCATCGGAGCCTGCGTGGCCAAACAGCCGCACACAGCGCATATGCAGGAATACCGGCTGCTTGCGGCATCGGGCGATGCGCTCCGCCTCCCGGGCGGCACGCCAGGTGTCGAGCAGGTCAAGGCCGTCGCAGGCGAGGTAGTGGAAGCCTGGGCGCGAGCGCATGCTGGCTTCGATCCACCCTGCCGGAGTGGGCGTGGAGATACCGATGCCGTTGTCCTCGCAGACCATCACCAGCGGCATCGGTGCTCCCTGGTAGGCTGCCCAACCGGCGGCGTTGAGCGCCCCTTGGGCGGTGGAGTGGTTGAACGAGGCGTCGCCAAAGCTGCAGATGACTACGCTGTCGGCAGGCCATTCACCGCGACCCCCTAACCGCCGCCACAGGCCGAGGCTGTAGCTCGCCCCCATGGCCTTGGGCAGGTGCGAGGCAATGGTGCTGGTCTGAGGGGGGATGTGCAGCACCTTGGACCCCAGCACCTTGTGCCTGCCACCGGAGATCGGGTCCTCCGCCGAGGCGGCAAAGCTCAGCAGCAGGTCCCACAGCGGCGTCTGCCCCGGCACGCTGCGGCTGCGCTGCAGCAGGAAGGCGGCATCACGATAGTGCAGAAAAGCGGGATCGGTAGCACGAAAGGCGCGTGCGATGGCGGCGTTACCCTCGTGGCCCGCGCTGCCGATGGTATAGAAGGCTTCGCCGCGTGCCTGCAGGCGCCGGGCATGCAGATCGAGGTGCCGACTCATGAGCTGGGTCTCGAAAAGCTCCACAAGCCCCGCCGCCGTGAGGTCGACCTCCTCGAGCTGCCAGTCACGATCGGGCTTTGGCCAATCGCCGCTGCGCAGTGCGGTGAAGAAGCGCTGCTCTTGAGGTAGAAGTTCGACCACCATGCTGACTCCAACGGCAGGAAAGGATATGACCTACAGCCTAGCGTGCCTGGCAGTCAAAGCGATAATATCGATATCCTGCCCCAGATATAGATTCCGACTATGGATATTCGTAGCCTGCGCTACTTCATTGCCACCTACGAGGGTGGCTCGATCAGTGCCGCTGCCCGCCGTTGCCACGTGGCGCAGCCCTCAATCTCGACTGCGCTGGCGCAGCTGGAAGAGCGCCTGAACACCCCCCTGTTCGAACGTCATCGGCGAGGCATCACGCCCACCGAAGAGGGCCACCGACTCTACCCCCTGGCACGCCAGGTCAGTGAAGACCTGAACGCCATCAGCCGTCTTTTCAACTCCCCGGCACCCGCAACGCCGGTGCGCCTGGGCCTGATGCGCTCACTGGGCGCCAACCGCATGACCACGCTGCTCAAGGAGTACATCGGACAGGGCGACAATCTGGCGCTGACCCTGGTCAACCCCGAAGAGCGCTGTGACGCCAGAATCATCGGCGAGCAGGATCTGGCACAGGGCGAGGCCTTCCAACCCATCTGGCACGACAGCTACCTGCTCGCACTGCCCAGCGGGCATCCGCTGGTTCTCAAGGAGACGCTGACGCTGGACGAGCTGGATGGACTGCCCTTCATCTGGCGCCATCCCTGCGCCGCCATGGAGCAGTTGGCGTCGGCACTCAGCGGCGCCGGCATACGCTGTCAGGTGCGGGCTCGCCTGCGCACCATCGAATACACCCTGGGACTGGTAGCAGCCGGGGTCGGCGCTTCTCTGGTACCGGCCTGGCCGGAGATTCTCACGCATCCGGACGTTCAGTGTCGCCCGCTCGCCGAACTCGAGATCCGCCAAACCATCGGCGTGGCCTATTCCTCGCGCCAGCCCATGCCGGCATTGCAGCCTCTGCTTCAGCTCGGCAGGCAGGCGTGGGAAGCGGCTGGCATGGCCTGATCCATCGCTTCGAGGCCATGAGCGATGGCGCGCTCGACAGACGCCCTCTGCTGATAGAACGCCTCGAGAGCGGCATGAAAGGCTGCCGCCCGGGATGGCAGTCCCTCACGCTCGTAGCGTGCTGCCCGAGCGACAACACGGGCCTGAAAGGCTTCGCGATCGACGTCGGCCTCTCCGCCCAGGTTGTCCACGCTGACGTGAAAGCGCAGCCCACAGGCCCGAGAGAAGAGCATTTCCAGTGCCTGGGGTGCCACTTCCGCCGACTCGAAGCTGCGCTGCTGTTCGGCACTACGCCCATCGGGGTGGTACCAATAGCCGTAGTCCACCAGTAGACGACGCCGGCCGCCGGCGATACACCAATGACTGATTTCATGCAGTGC
>NZ_JBYCKL010000085.1:0-72426 GCF_057473365.1 Halomonas sp. TH-94 | reverse complement strand
TGAAGACGATTGCCTCACCACTGCTGGTCAGGCCGTGCGGGACGTTGCCCAGGCTCAGGGCATAGCCGTCGACGACGACGCTGCCCGCGCCGTCGGCGCCGTAATTGACATTCACGGCGGATTCGAAGGCCGCGGCTACGCCACCCTTCGCAACAGAGGTGCCGTCAGCTGTATCGCGATCAAAGACGGTCAAGACGAGCTGGCCAAGGTCTACGCTGCCTACTTCGACGCTCGGGCTGTCGTCCAGAATGGTGATATTGAGCGTACCGGTAACCGTACCGCTGCTGCTGGTCACGGTGTAAATCAGGCTGGCCACCGCTTCGTCGGTGCCCTCGGCATGCAGCAGATTGTTCAGCTGCGTCAAGACGAACTCGCCCGTACTGGGATTGACCTGGATAGTGAAAATATTGAGTTCGCGGGCGGGCGAGAAGGCGGTAAGAGTATTGCTGCCAGCATCCCAGCTGTAGACGATCGTTTCCTGACCGATCTGTACTTGCACACCATCCATGTCGGCAAAGGTGACGCTACCATTGGTGCCCGTACCAAACGAAAACGGTAGCGTGCCAGTGACGACGGAACCGGATTCGCTCAGCAGGCTGGCATCATTCAGCGAGCCTTCGAAGCTTCCCGCGGTAGGTGCGATGACCTCTTCTGCTCCAGCCAGGAAGGCAGCACCCTCTATCTCCGGCAAGTCAGAGGATTGCCCCAGACCATATTCGAACGCCAGCGGGTTAGTGTCCTCGGCGACGCGCGCCAGACGTACGAAGCTGTGTCCGCCATCGGCACCACCGCCGCCACCGGCGCCTGCTGCAGTAGCGTCGAGTACATCGAGCAGATCGATGCTGTCGTCGTCCAGCGCAGCAAGCAGTGCTTCCAGATCCTCATCGAGAGCGGCGAATTGACTCGTATCGACCGCTTCGTCGGCATCGAGCTCGGGAGTCATGGCCACCTGCTCGCCACCTTCGATTACCGCTGCATCCTGACCATCGCCGAAATCGAGCTGAGCGCTACCATTATCGGAGGTAACGAGTACTTCCCCTTCCTGAAGGGTATCGCCCACACGCAGCTCGCGAACGTTACCTTCGGCATCACGCGCCCAGGCGCGACCTGTGATGGAAATAACCGTGGCAATGGCCATGACATGACTCCCTGATTCGTCTAAGTTGTTGCGTTTTTTTCTGTTTTCTCGAGGCGCACCGTGAGCGCACCAAGGATGGACCCCTGACGATATACATTAGGTTACGCTTGGAAACGAAAGTATTGTACCGATGGACAGTACGGTCACATCATCAGATTTGACGGGGAAACCACGCAGAAAAACAAAGGCTTGCCTTATAGCGGCAAGCCGAGAAAGTGTTCATTGGAGATTTGGTGGGAAGGATGAGGGAGTGATCAGACGACGTTCTCGTCCTGCTTGGACAGCTTGAGCACCAACTGCATACGGTCGCGCACGCCCAGCTTGCGAAAAACCGCACCCAGGTGCGCCTTCACGGTCCGCTCGGTGATGTCGAGCTGACGAGCGGCTTCCTTGTTGCTCCGCCCTTCGGCCACTGCCAGGGCAACGGCACGTTCACGTTCGGTCAGCGCTGCCAAGCTGTCAGGTGCCAAGCTATCGCGTCCACCCAAGGTGGCAAAGGCCGCACCTAAGACCTTGCTGAGCAGCTCGGCCGGTACCCAGACCCCCTGATTGCCGGTCACCAAAGCTACTTGCTGCATCATTTCAGCAGGAGAAAGCGCGTGCACATACCCACGCGCCCCAGCCTGTAGTGCCTGCATCGCTTCCGCTTCGCTCGGCGTAAGCGACATCACTACGGCAATGGCGCCTCGCGCTGCCAGGGCCGATGTCAGTGCCGGCCACTCAGCATGATCGGCCATTACCCAGGCGCGATCACCGCTACTTACCATCCCCGTTGCCTGATCGGGTGTGACTCGACGGAGCTCGGCGAATGCACTGCGTAAACGTGGTATTTCAGGACGCTTCTGACTGACGAACAGCACTGCCATTATCGTTCCCCCATGGAGTCGCTCCATGCCCGTAGCACGGGTTTGAGCAGAAACTGCATCACGGTGCGCTTGCCTGTCATGATATCGACCTGAGCCGTCATGCCGGGAATGACCTGAATTTCGCTGCTCAGGTCTTCCCCTTCGATGGTTCTCACGCGCACTAGGTAGAAGGTGTTGTCGTTCTCATCGGTGATGGTATCGGCACTGATATGATCGAGTTCGGCTGCCAGCCCACCGAAGATGGCGAAATCGTAGGCGGTGAGCTTGATCGTGGCAGGCTGGCCGGGGCGCAGGAAGGCGATATCCTGCGGGGCGATACGCGCCTCGACCAGAAGTTGATCGTCGCTGGGAATGATATCCACCACATCCTGGCCCGGCTGCACGACGCCGCCCAGGGTGGTGATTCCCAGACGCTGCACCACGCCGGTTACCGGTGAACGAACCTCGGCCAGGCGCACTCGATCCTGCAAGCCGGCACTGGATTCATCCAGCGCGCCCAGATCGCCAACGGTCTGTGCAAGGTCGTTGCGCCAGCTGCTGCGCCGCTCGGCGCCGATCTCACGTAGCTGGGTACGCGCCTCTTCCACGGCAGCTTCCAGTCGTGCAACGGCGGCCGAGGCCTGGTTGCGCTCACCAGTGGCCCGGGAAACTTCACGTTCGAGTCTGAGGATATCCACCTCCGAGACAGCACCGGACTGCAGCAGCGGCCGCGTCAGGTTGAGCTCCTGGCTGGCCATGTTGGCCTCGCGCTGAGCGGTATCGCGCCTCGCCTTGGCCTCGTTGAGTTCCTCTTCGCGCTGACGGATACGATCGCGCAGAATGCTCTCCTGTTCGCGCAATTCCTCACGCCGGCTCTCGTAGACTTCACGCTCCTGGGCGACGATATCCGGCGCCTCGTTGCGTAGCTCGTCATCGGGGTTGAAGGGCGTATCGGTTGCCAGGGCGCGCAGCCGCTCGGCGCGGGCACGCAGCGCCAACGCCTGGGCTCGGTTCTCTCGGAAATTGGCAATGAAACGCGTTGGATCGATTCGCATCAGAACCTGACCCGCTTCGACGAGCTGGCCCTCGCGCACCAGGATCTCCTGGACGACCCCGCCATCGAAAGACTGTACCTTCTGCAGCTGGCTGGATGGGATCACGCGCCCCGTTCCACGGGTGACCTCATCGATCGGAGCAAAGTAGGACCACGCAATCAGGGCGAAGACGGCGAGCAATACCGTGTAAAGGAAGACCCTGGCACGGATCGGATCTTGCTGCATGCGAGCCCAGTCGGCATCGCTGGCCCAATCGCGATTGAGATGAGCGGAAGTGACCCGCTTGGAGAACAGACGATCCATAAAGGGACGGAACGGCTTGCCGCCCACTTCGGAAAAACGTCCGATAGCCTCGAAACCTTGCTGCTCGGCCGTCTTGCCCTTGGCCTTGGGAGACATGGCGGTCATCAGCTGGCCCTCCCGATCTGGCCTTTACGCAAGGCCTCGACGACTTTGTCGCGCGGGCCATCGGCCACTACCTTGCCGGCATCGATGACAATGATGCGGTCTACCAAGGAGAGCAGAGAGGTACGGTGAGTGACCACGACGAGGGTCTTTCCTTCTCCGTACTGTTTCAAGCTGGCCTTGAAGGCCTCCTCGCTGGCGTGATCCATGGAGCTGGTGGGTTCGTCCAGCAACAGGATCTGCGGGTCGTGCACCATGGCTCGAGCGATGGCGACAGCCTGCCGCTGGCCACCAGAGAGCATCTGACCGCGCTCGCCTACCTGCAAATCGACACCGTGGGGGTGCCCGTTGACCAGGCTTTCCAGCCCGCTGAGCTTGATTGCGCGCAGCAACGATTCATCGTCAACGCCATCGCTACCACCACCGGCCACGATATTGTCGCGCAGCGAACCGAAGAACAGGCTGACGTCCTGAGGCACATAGCCGATATGACGGCGCAATTGGATGGGATCGAACTGACGCAGGTCGACGCCGTCGATCAGCACTGCTCCTGCCGTGGGCGCATACAGACCCAGCAGCAGCTTGTTGAGAGAAGTCTTGCCGCAGCCGACACGCCCCAGCAGCGCCACCTTTTCACCTGGCTCGATTTTGAGCGAGATATCGCGCAGCGCATCGCGCTCTTCGTCCGGATAGCGCAGCGAGGCCTTGTCGAAGCGGATCTCACCGTGAATCACCGGCCGGGTAATGAACGACTTGCCTTCCGGCCTTTCCACCGGACGCTGCATGACGCCATCCAGGGATTGAAGCGCGGTGGACGATTGATGGTACTGCGCCAGCAACGCCGCCGCTTGGCTGACCGGCGCCATGGCTCGCGACGACAGCATGTACGCGGCAATCAACCCGCCCTGGGTGAGATTGCCATCGATGATCAGATAGACCCCTACCAAGATTACGCATACCGCCACGGTGTGTTGCGCCCACATGGCAAGGTTGGAAACGGAGGTGCTGACCAGGCGCAGCTGTGCCGAAGTACGTGACAGGAAGGCAGTCGCCTTCTCCCAGCTGCTCTGAATGCGGCTCTCGGCACGCAGTGTCTTGACCGTTTCCAAGCTCGACAGTGATTCTACCAATGTGGCGTTTCGCTGAGCACTGACGCGCCAGGTTGTCTCGGATAGTTCGTGCAGTTTGCCCTGGGCCGCCAGCGCATACAGCAGCACCACGACAATACCGATGATGACCGGCAGCGCCAGCGGCGCTCCAATCAGAGCTATGACACCGACGAAGAGAATCACGAATGGCAGATCGACCAGGGCCACGACGGTTGCCGAGCCGATGAAGGAGCGCACCGATTCGAAGGACTGCAGGGTCGAGGCGAACGAGCCGGTGGATGCCGGTTTGGCTTCCATGCGCAGCCCCAGTACCTGGGCCATGATCCTCGAGGAGAGTTTGACGTCGGCCCGGCTGGCCGCCAGGTCGACGAAAGCGCTGCGCATCAGGCGCAGCGCGAGATCGAAACAGAGAACGACGAAGATACCGGCAGCCAAGACCCATAGCGTTTCGGTCGCATGGTTGGGTACAACGCGGTCGTAGACGTTGAGTACGAACAGCGGCATGGCCACGGCAAACAGATTGATGACAATGGAGCCGGCGACCACATCGCGATAGAGTCGACGATTTTCGCGGATGACCCCCCAGAACCAATGGCGTGCACGCTGCTTACCGACTTCCGGGCCCCGCGCATCGAAGCGGAAACGCGGGCGCACGTAGATGGCCTGGCCACTGTAGCTTTCGGTCAGCCCATCGAGATCGACCTCGGTGACGGCATCGCCCAGTTCGGGAAAGATCACTCGAGCACGACGAGCCTTGATATCGAGTGCCACGAGCACACAGGCACGGCCCGGCTCGAGTAGCAAAACGGCAGGAAAAAGTGCCGGATTGAGCTGTACCAGGCGACTCTTAACGATACGCGCCGTCATGTTGGCGCGCGCGGCCGCACGCGGGAACACCCCCGGTGTCAGCCGACCTTCTTCCAATGGCAGTCCCGCCGTCAACGAATCGGGCGTGACCGCATGATCATGAGCTAAAGCAATGGTTTGCAGGCACTCGAGCAGTTCGTCGCGAACCGCCGAGCGAGGTGCCTCCTGAGAGGAATACAACACTTCTTGCTGCGTCACGTGGACCTCGGGGATGAGGCCCGCCCGGCTAATCCGGGCGGGTAGTACTTGATAACGAGAGCTGCCTGAACCAACTCAGCCCAGGCAGCTGGTACCCCGGGTCCTTCAGCCCTGTACGACGTAGCTGTCGGCGTAACCCAGACGCTTCAGCTCGCCTCGCAGGGCCGCCAGCTCCGCCGGGTCACCGATCGGCCCAAGTTGCACACGGTGCAGATCGGTAGAACTGACCAGCCGCATCGGACTTGCCAAGGTATCGCTGAGCTGGCTGCCGAGCTGGTGTGCACGTTCGACATCCTTGAGCGCTACTACTTGCACATAGGCACCCTGCGCGAGCGCATCGGTTGCATACGACTCGGGCTGGACGAAATCGACCAGTTCGCCATACAGCTCACCATAGACAGTGGCAACGGGGCGCTGCTCTGCCCAGACCATATCCAGGCTCGGCTGAGCCCCCTGGCCAAGGTCAGTGGTGCCCATGGCTGGCCACTGCTGCGCGGCGCTCATGTCGAGATTCTCACCCACTCGCTCGAGCGTGACTTCAACACGACGGTTCTGACGACGCCCTTCCACCGTATCGTTGCTCGCCACGGGTTGGCGCGAACCGTAACCGCGGGTTTGGATCAAGCTGCGATCCACACCTTGACCAGCCAGGTATTCCGCCACGCTGTCGGCACGGCGCTGCGACAGAGGATCGTTGATGGCATCGCTGCCGGTGCTGTCGGCGTGACCGGCAATGAACACCCGCGCCAGATCGGTACGTCCGCGAATCTGACCGGCCAGCTCGGTAAGCTCCTGGCGCGAATCGGGCCCCAGCTCAGCGCTGTTGACGGCGAACAGAGCGTCCGCGGAGAGCGTGACGTCAGGAGCGCGAGTCGGTGCCGGCGCACTGATACCGCGAGTGAAGTCAGCCAGGGTATAGCCGCCAGGGCCGTCGATGGGGCAAAGCACGCTCGGGTCGAGTGCCACACCGTCGCTTCCCAGTTCGGCCAGCGTCGGCATGTCGTCGCGCATCACGCCCAGCGCTTGCATCAGCTGACCCATGGCAGCCAGGGTACGTGCATCGGCCAATGCGATGTCATACTGGGCGTTGGCATAGGCACGGCTGGCCTCGAAGTACTCGTTCTCGCTGTCGAGTACGTCGAGCAGGGTACGCTGGCCGATGTCGAACTGCTGCTGGTAGGCACCGCGAACGCGGTCGATCGATTGGCGGTGTTCGTTGAGGTAGCGAACCTGCTCGCGCAGGCGCTGAGTGTCATTAAAGGCAATCTGTGTCGTCTGACGCACATTGGTACAGGCCAGATCGCGCTGGTCGATGGCTTGTTCGACGCGATCGCTGGCCGCACGAAACGAAGCCAGATCGCTGCCGCCCCGATACAGATTCATGCTGGCAACGAGTTCGATGCTGTGGCGATCGCGCCGCCCGAAACCGTCGAAGCCGCTCTCGTTGTTATTGGTGCCCGTACGTCCGCGCAAATCCAGGCGCGGCTGGAACCCGGCGCGAGTGCCGGTCTTTTCTGCCCGGGCCGCTTCGATGTTCTCGATGGCGGCATGGAAATCGGGATTTCCCTGGAAGGCAAGGTTGACGGCTTCGCTGACAGAAGGCGGCAGCCGGTCGTCGAGTGCCGGCGCCGGCGCCAGATTCTCGGCCGGCAGGCTTCCTACGATGCGCAGGTAGCGTGCGGTGACGTCATGCAGGTTCGACGCCTCGGTCATCAGGTTGGACTCTGCCAGCGCCAGACGGCCGCTGATCTGCTCCAGGTCGACGCCACGCCCGGCGCCGGAGCGCACCCGATCCTCGATCTGGTTGAAAACGCGCAGATGGTCGGCGTAGTTGTCCTGAGCCAGACGCACGAGTTCGCGATAACGGCTGACATCGAGATAGGCACGCGTCGCTTCCAGGGCCACGTTTTCGCTGGCACCCAGCAGCTCGTAGTAACGCACCAGTTTGGCACGATCGAGACGCTCGACATCGCTGCGCGTCGCGAAGCCATCGTAGATCATTTGGGTCAGGCGCAACTCGGCGAAATCGGTATCGTAGCTGCCGCGCCCGTCACCCTCCCGCTCCTCGCGACCGATACCGGCCGCCACATCGATGCTGGGCAGATAGTTACCGCGAGCTACATCGACATCATGGCCCGCGGCATTCATTCCGTTCCAAGCGGCTTTGACTTCCGGGTTGGTGACCAGCGCCTGTCGCACGACCTGCTGGATATCGGATGCGCCAGGTGCTGCCAGACCGGCCGGCAGGGTCTGCGCCACCGCAGCGGACAGTGGGAGAAGCGCGAGCGAAGATCCCACCACAACGGCCTTGGCCACGCGGTGAGCGCGAGAGAGTTCCTTCGACTGTTTCATGGGTGTTCCCTTTTCCTGATCTGGTCGCCCCGTCTGCACAGGCGATCCGTCGAGTTGTGGAGACATATTCTTGTTATTACGGGGCTCATCCGGCCTGGCCGAATGGTGCATCCTTTCCCGATTCCCTTTCTAAAGCTGACTTAGGGTTTTGCGCCCGGTGCCATCAGATCTTTGAGGCAGATCATGAGGAGTACATAAGGAGACGGCACCAAATGACACTCTCCCTTTTTGTAAGCTAGAGTAACTGAGCTTATCTGATTGTCCAATAGATTCCTTTGTGGTCATTTCAACCTTTCGCATGAGATGACGCATAACGAACTAGCATGCGGGGAGCGTGGTTCGTTCAGTAACCGAAGCGCTCTCCCGCCATCCACCAAACATGCTATCGTCAACCTCAAGAACGGCATGCGCTATCGGCATAAGGAGACTTGACATGTCAGCTTCGTCTGAAATTCAAAAGACTCGCGTCATCAACGAACTACGTGGTTTCATCAAGAAGCTGTTACAGGAACCGCAAATCCTCGAACAGTCATTGGATATCGCACGTCGCCACTACAGCGAAGGCAAGGCGGATGAGGCGGCTGCCCGTATCGCCAACGAAATTTCCGACACCACCAGCGTGCACATCCCCGAGGACCCGCGGGAGCACTCCGAGGCGGATAAATTGTTTCTCGAGCTGTTGAAGGAAGTGATCGGCGAGGAGCAAGCACTGTACTGACACACGACAGTCCCATCCTTCCTGCCAGCGGGCGCCCTACGGCGCCCGCTGCAGTAACTCCCCCTGATCGACGACCGCAGGAAAGCACCCCATTCCTCGCCACTTTGGTATAATGACAAGCAATTGTTTTCCAAACCTTTTACAAGTGCATCGATCATGTATTACCTGCTCAAGCTGTTTCCGGAGATCACCATCAAGTCGCGTTCCGTGCGCCGCCAGATGACTCGCTGTCTGGTCGGCAACGTACGTAATGTGCTGCGACCGCTCGGCGAAAGATTGCAGGTCCATGGGGGATGGGATGCGTTGAGCGTAAAGGTACCGCAAGACGCCCTGCCGACTTGGCACACTCAGCTGCAGGAGATGCTCTGCCGTATTCCCGGCATACACGAGGTGCAATGCGTCGAGGAGGCCCCCTTCGTTTCCTTTGCCGATACCGCGGAGCGCCTGGTGCCGGCATGGCGAGACGTCATTGCCGGCCGCAGCTTTCGCGTTACGGTCAAGCGCAGAGGACAGCATGAGTTCAGCTCGGAGCAGCTGGAGCGCCATCTTGGGCGTGCGCTGCTCGACGCCGCCCCCGGCGCCAGGGTGCGGCTCAAGGATCCGGACGTCGACGTGAGAGTGGATGTGGTCGAGGAACGTCTGCGCATGGTGCGCCAACGCTGGCCTGGGCTGGGCGGCTATCCGATGGGCCTCCAAGGCCAGTCGCTGGCTCTGGTATCGGGGGGCTACGACTCTCCCGTGGCGGCCTGGAAAATGATGCGCCGCGGCATCAAGACTCACTTCATATTTTTCGAACTCGGCGGTGCCGGACACGAGGCTGCCGTGCGCGAGGTTGCCCATCATTTGTGGGAGCGCTATTCACGCTCCCATCGGGTGAAATTCTTTTCGGTGCCCTTTGAGGGCGTCGTGGCTGAGCTCCAGCGCAGCATTCCCGACGGACTGATCGGCGTTGCGCTCAAGCGCATGATGGTTCGTGCTGCCAGCCGTATTGCAACGCAGACGAACATCCCCCTGCTGGTGACAGGCGATGCCATTGCCCAGGTCTCGAGCCAGAGCCTGACCAATCTGGTGCTGATGGATGAGGCCAGCGACATTCCCATCCTGCGCCCCCTTATCGCCGAGGACAAACAGACCATCATCGATACCGCTCGGCAGATAGGCACCGCTGTCTTCGCCGAGGGCATGCCGGAAGTGTGCGGTGCGGTTTCCCAGCGGCCCAATACCCAGGCACGCCATGAAAGAGTGCTGGCCGCCGAGGAAAGCTTCGATTTCGACGTGCTGGCGGACGCCGTGGAGCGAGCGATCATCACCCGCTCCGACCGCCTGATGGAGCGTCCCGAGAAGGAGCCGTCGGAACTCGAGGTAGTGACCGACCTGCTCGCTGCGGCCCTTGATGACACCATCAGCGTGATCGATATTCGTCCGCCTGCGGAGCGCGAGGCAGCCCCCCTGCTGCTTTCTCAAATCGACTGCCTGCAAATACCCTTTTTCGAACTTCAGTCGCGAGCCGAGGCACTGCCCGATGATCGTCGTTACCTGCTTTATTGCAATCAGGGGGTAATGAGTCGTATGCAGGCAATGCATCTACATGACCGTGGAATGACGCATTTCGGGGTTTACCGCACAGTGTGAACAGGGTCCTGTTACAATTTCTTTTTTAGCAACTACTTTATTGCCCCACCGGACTAGGCTAAAACGAAAAGTATAAGTCGCGGTCGAGTGGGAGTGACGTATGGGTGCGCGCGGTTCTTCGTCACGCCGGGATTCGTCTACCGTGGCGTGGCTCGACAATGGCGAATCGCCCCCCAAGCGCTCGCCCTTCATACAGGAACCGAGAATTACCCCGGCTCCTCGAGCACCATCGTCGCGCCGCTTCCTCTACTTGACGCTGGCTATCCTGCTGCTGCTGTTCGGCGTCTCCTTGGCCACGCTTCTCGTCGCCGAAGCCAAGACGTCGCATTTTCAGGCACAGGAACTCTCACGCTACGCCGCAACCCTCGACTACACAGTGGAGCCTGGCCGCAGCAGTCGCGTTCTCTTTCCCCAGCACGGTCCCTTCGATCAGCGCCTCGGCTATACCCTGATGCCGGAATTCGAGACCCGCTTATATGCCCGCGGCTATGAAGTCGCCGAACAGGCTCGTTTTTCGCCGGCCCTGCTCGATTACACCCGCCGAGGCTTCTTTCCACCCTATGCCGAGAAGGCCCAAGCCGGCCTGACCATCGAGGAGTGCCGTGGCGAGTCGTTCTACCATTTCCGCCATCCTCAGCGTCATTACGCCAGCTTCGAGGCCATTCCCCCCGTCATTCTGCAGGTCCTGCTGTTTATCGAGAATCGCCAATTGCTCGATGAGAGTGCTCCGTATGCCAACCCTGCGGTGGATTGGCCACGCTTTACCCGGGCGGCTTTCTCACAGGTGGGACGCGCCCTGGATATGTCGGGTCAGGCTGCCGGCGGCAGTACGCTGGCCACTCAGATTGAAAAGTATCGCCATTCGCCGCGAGGCTTGACCTACTCGCCGATGGAGAAACTGCGCCAGATGATCTCTGCCAGCGTGCGCAGCTATCGACAAGGACCGCAAACGCTGACCGCACGACAGGACGTGGCACTCGCCTACCTCAATACGGTGCCGCTGTCGGCGGCTCCCGGCTACGGTGAGGTACACGGACTGGGTGACGGCTTGTGGGCGTGGTTCGGCGCCGATTTCGATACCTTGAACAGGCGCTTGGCTATCGGATTCGATGGCGTCGATGGACGGGCGGAACAGGGGCTGGCCTTGCGCCAGGTACTTGCATTGATGATCGCCCAGCGTCGGCCATCCTGGTATCTGGCCGGCGGCAGGCACGCACTGGAGGAGCTGACCGACAGCCATCTTCGTTTGCTGCGTCAGGAAGGCGTGATAGCCAACGATCTCGCCCAGGCGGCCCTTGAGCAGCGCCTGGCATTTCGTGACCTGACGACTGAGCCTTTCAGCCTCAATGTCGAGCCGGACAAGGGACTCCAGATGGTTCGCCAGCGCCTTGGCGGCATGCTGGGCATGTCGTTCTACGACCTTGACCGTCTCGATCTCGCGGCCAGCACCACGCTTCACGCCGAGCTTCAGCGGGACGTGACCCACTATCTCAGGCGCCTGGCAGAACCGGAGTTCGCAGGAGAGGTCGGCCTGCTGGGCGATCGCATGCTCGCCCCGGATCGTACCCAAGACGTGAACTACAGCTTTACCCTGTTCGAGCGCAGCGAGAGCGGTTTCCACGTTCGTGTCCAGACCGACAACACCGACCAACCTTTCGACATCAGCGGCAGCAGTAAACTCGAACTCGGCTCGACCGCCAAGCTGAGAGTGCTGGCGACTTATCTGGAAATCGTGGCCGAGCTGTACGATCGACATGCGGGGGCGAGCGTCGAGGCGCTGCGCGCCGTCGAAACCGATCGCCAGGACACGCTGAGCCGCTGGGTACTGGACCGGCTGATAGAGGCACCTGCACTGACGCTCCCGGATTTGCTCAACATGGCCATGGAACGACGCTACTCGGCCAGCCCCGCAGAAGCCTTCTTCACCGGCGGTGGACGACACACTTTCAGCAACTTTCGGCGTGAGGACAACGGACGCAACGCGACCCTATCCGAGTCCATGCGCGAATCCCTCAATCTGCCCTTCATTCGGCTGATGCGCGATCTGGTTCGCTATAGCACCCATCATGACGAGCACCGCTCCCAACTGCTCGAGGACGACAGCGATCCCCGGCGACAGGAGTATCTGCGCCTGTTTGCCGACCGTGAAGGGCGGACCTTTCTGCACCGTTTCTGGCGCAAATATCACCAGCTCGACAGCGAAGCGCGACTGACCACCTTTCTCGAGGGATTGAACGTCTCCGCCCCCAGGCTAGCAGCCGTGCATCGCTATCTGTTCCCTGAAGCCGAACTCGACGAGTTCCGCTCTTTTCTGGCGGCATGGTTGCCCGGTAACGACCCGCCTGGCGAGCGCGAGGTTTCAGCACTCTACGAACGTTACGCGCCGGGCAGCTTCTCTCTCACCGACCAGGGTTATGTGGCTCGGGTGCATCCGCTCGAGCTATGGCTCGTGGGTTACCTGCTGGACTATCCCGAGGCCAGCTTTGCCGAAGCGACGGCGGCCAGCGTCGATCAACGCCAGGAAGTCTATGGCTGGCTGTTCCGCACCCGCCACCGCAGCGCCCGGGACGTGCGTATCCGTACCATGCTGGAGGTCGAGGCATTCCTCGACATTCATGAGCGCTGGCAGCGTCTGGGCTATCCGTTCGGTCATCTGGTACCCTCCCTGGCCACCGCCGTGGGCAGCTCCGGCGACCGTCCGTCGGCATTGGCCGAGCTGATGGGCATCATTCTCAACGACGGAGTAAAACTGCCGACTCTGCGTATCGATGAGCTTCACTTCGCAGCCGGAACGCCTTATGAAACGCGCTTCCTGCCGGCTACCGGACAGGCACAGCGGGTGATGGCACCGGAAGTGGCCGCCGTACTGCGCGACACGCTCTCCCAGGTGGTCGAAGGCGGCACCGCCCGACGGCTGCTGGGAAGCTTCACCTTGGAGGACGGCGCACCCCTGGTGCTTGGGGGCAAGACGGGTACCGGCAACAATCGCTTCGAAACGGTCAGCAGGAGCGGCCAGGTCACCCATTCTCGCGCACGCAACCGGACCGCCACCTTCGTTTTCTATATCGGCGACAATCACTTCGGCACCCTTACCGCCTATGTCGCAGGCAGCACCTCCGACGACTTCCGCTTCACTTCCGCCCTGCCGGTCCAGGTTCTCAAGGGCATGGAACCGATCCTGCGGCCCTACCTCGATCAGCAGGCAGGTACCTGCCCCATCTCGGACCAGGGCGAATATCACTTTGCCGACGAGAGCGAAGCGGATCAGCCACCCGAGGCCGACGATGACGGCTCGGCTTCTTCATCCCTCTCGCTCGCCTTGCGATAAGGAATACCGAAGAACAGCGAATAAAATACCGGCACCGCAATCAGGGTCAGCAGCGAGGCAAAGGCCAACCCACCCATGATGGTGACCGCCATGCTGCTGAAGAAGGCGTCGAACAGTAGCGGCAGCATACCCAGGATGGTGGTGCCCGCCGCCAGCGCCACCGGACGCAAGCGGCTGATACTGGCATCGATCAGAGAAGCCAGGCGCTCCTTGCCCGAGTCGATCTGTGCATCGATTTCATCGACCAGCACGATGCCGTTCTTCATCAGCATGCCGGACAGGCTGAGCATCCCCAGCAGGGCCGTAAAGGAGAACGGCAGGCCCGTGACCAGCAGGCCTATCACCACGCCGCAAATCGACATGGGCACCACCAGCCAGATGATCAGCGGCTGGCGCAGCTTGCCGAACAGCAGGATCGAGACGACAAGCATCGCGACGAAGCTGAACGGAAGCTGCTGCGCCAGCGATGCCTGAGCATCGGCTGAGTCTTCATACTCTCCGCCCCATGCCAAGCCGTAACCTGTAGGCAGGGCAATATTCTCGATCTCGCCACGCACCGCGTCATGGGCTGCCGCAGCGGTGTAACCCTCTGCAGGATCGGCCTGTACCGTCAGTGTCCGTACCCGGTTGCGACGATGTATCTGCGCCTCTTCGCTTTGTGTCTCGAAGCCGTCGACGATTTGCGCGATGGGGATGAAACGCTGCTCCGCATTGCTCCATACCATGCGGTCGTCCAGCAGCGCGACATCGCCCCTTTCGCCTGTTGGTGGCCGGGCCACGATGGGAATCAGGTTGTCACCCTCGCGGTAGGTTCCAGCACGCACCCCCGAGGCAGCGAACTGCAGCGTCTGCGCCAGCTCGTCTCGCGTTACTCCGGCGATGCGGGCACGCTCTTCGTTGTACTGGGGCACCACGACGGTTTCCTGCTCGCGCCAGTTCTGACGCACATCGATCACCGCAGGGTTGGCACGCATTCGCTGCTGAGCCTCTTCCGCCAGACGACGTAGCTCAGTTGGGTCATAACCATGGAAGCGCGCTTCGATCTGGGCATCGCCACCCGGGCCGAACTGGATTCGCTCGGTGCGCACCCGCGCTTCGGGGAACGCTTGCTGCAGCTCCTCATAGACATGAGGATCGAGCTCAGCGATGCGATCCAGGCTGTCCGCCCGCACGATGAACTGTGCGTAGGCGGGGTTGGGCTGCTCCGGGGCATAGGTGAGCATGAACCGGGTGGCACCACGGCCGACGAAGGTCGACACGTTCTCGACCCCCGTCTGGTCGAGCAGATACCTTTCGATGCGTTCAGCATCCCGCTGAGTGGCTCGGATGTCGCTGCCCTGTGGCAGCTCGTAGTTGACGTAGAACATGGGCGTGTTCGAATCGGGGAAGAACGACTGCGACACGAAGGTGAAGCCCCAGGCGCAAAGCGCCGTTATACCCACCAACAGCGCCACGGTCAGAACACGCAGCTTCAGTGCCGATGCGAGAAAACGGGCATAGAGGCGATAGAGCATACCGCCATGGGGGTCCTCGTCACTGGCGAGCTGTTTGCCGTGGAACAGGTAGTAGCCGAACAGAGGGGTAACGGTGATGGCCAGCACCCAACTCAACAACAGGGAAATACCGATCACCGCAAAGAGAGAGAACAGGAACTCACCGGTGACATCGTCAGACAGACCAATGCCCGAGAAAGCCAGAATGCCTATCACCGTGGCGCCAAGCAGCGGGATCTGGGTTCGGCCGGCGGCTTCGCTGGCGGCCTCCTTGACCGATTTGCCGCGCTGCATGTTGATCAACATGCCCTCCGCCACCACGATGGCATTGTCAACCAACATACCCATCGCGATGATCAGGGCGCCGAGCGAGACGCGCTCCATCTCGATATCGAACAACCACATGAAGAACAGCGTGCCGAGCACGGTCAGCAGCAGGGTTGCCCCTACCACCACCCCGACGCGCCAGCCCATGAATAGACACAGCACCACGATCACGATGGTTACCGAGGTAGCCAGGTTGACGAGGAAGTCGTTGATCGAATCATCGACCACATGGTGCTGCTCATAGATGGGATGCAGTTCGACACCAAGCGGCAGACGGTCCTCGAGCGCTTCGAGACGACGTTCGACGGCTTCCCCGACCTCGACGATATTGGCCTCTGCCGCACCGGCAATGGCCAAGGTGAAAGCCGGTTCGCCGTTATGGCGGATCAGATGATTGGGAACCTCCAGGGGCTGGCGATAAACATTGGCGATGTCGACCAGCGCGATTTGCTCGGTGGTTCCGGGCCTCCCGATACGTATGGCTTCGATATTGGCCACACTGTCCACGCCGGCCCGGGCGACGATGCGCACGTGCCCATCGCCGATACGCATCGAACCCGCATCGGTGACCTGGTTCTCTGTCTGGATGGTGTTAATCACATGATCGATAGGAATCCCCAGGGTGGTGAGCCGCTCGTTGGGGATTTCGATATAGATCGTCTCGTCGCGCTCCCCCGCCGTGCTGACCCGCGCCACATTGGGTACCGTCAGCATTTCCCGCTGCAGGAAGCGGGAAATGTCACGAATCTCGTCATGCCCATATCCCGGGGTGGTGACGGCATAGAAGATGCCGTACACCTCGCCGAAATCGTCGTTTACCTGTGAGGCCGAGGCGCCTTCGGGCAACGAGCCCTGCACGTCATTGATCTTGCGCCTGAGTTCGTCCCAGATCTGGGGCAACTCGTCGCTGTGGTAGGTAGAAGCCACCTCGACTTCGATCTCGGAGCGCCCCGGCATGGAGAGCGATTCGATCACATCGATCTGCTGCAGCTCCTGGATGGCCATCTCCAGGCGCTCGGTAACTTCCTCCTCGACCTCCTGAGCGGTAGCACCGGCATACTGCGTGGTGATGATGGCGTTGGGGATGGTGAACGACGGATCCTCGAGCTTGCCGACGTTGTTGAACCCCCAGATCCCTCCGAGCAGGCACACCGCAACAATGAGCCAGGTGATGACCGGCCGTTCGATGGACGACTTGGCGATATCCATATCTGCTCCTGGCTAAAGCGTTGCTTCCATAGGGCGCACCCTGGCACCTTCATGCAGCAGATGTGCGCCCGCCGCGACGATACGCTCACCTGGCTGTAGCCCGGCCAGCACCGGCACCGACTCTCCGTGCAACTGGCCCACCAGGACCTGACGCGCTTCGACGCGCTGGTCATCGTCACGATAGACCCATACTCGGAAGCTGCCGTCGTTGTCCTTGTCGAGGGCGGCCACGGGGATTTTTAGGGCTCCGTGCTCGATGGCATCGATCAGGGATATCATCACGGAGGCCGTCATGCCCGGCATCGCACCCACCGCCTCGTGGTCCGGGATGGCGAACTCGACCTGGTATGTCTGGGCGACCTCGTCGGGTTCGGTGACGTGCTCGCGGTACTCGAGGGGGAAAGAGTCGCCAGGAACCGAGAGCAGCTCGGCTTCGACCTCGAAGTGCTCAGGATCGACGACGTAGCGCACCAGAGTTTCGGGAATGTTGATTCTCACCCTCAGCTCCGTCACGTCCTGTACCCGCACGATAGCGGTATTGGGCTGCACGTTGCTGTGATTCTCGACAAGTCGACGGGTGACCAGCGCATCGAAAGGCGCCTCGATGGTGGTATAGGAGAGATCCTGCCGGGAGCTGTCGCGCTGCACCTCGGCAAGCTGGTACTGAGTGCGTATCTCGTCGAATGCCGATTGCGAGATGGCGTTGGTCTCGAGTAGCTGGCGAGTTCGCTCCATTTCACGCCTGGCCAATTGATACTCCGCCTCGGCGCGCCGAACGGCAAGTTCGTAGTCGGTCGGGTCCAGACGCGCGACGCTTTCGCCTTGTGGAATGGTTTCCCCTTGGCGAGGCGGCACTTCCGTCAGCTGACCGCCTACACGAAACGACAGATCGACCGTACGTAGGGCTTCCACTCTGCCAACGAAGCGCCGGCTCGGCACGAGAGTGTGCTCCCCTACTTCCACGAGCTTCACGACTCGTACCGTAGGCTCGCTTTCCTCGGCCTGCTCTCTGCCGCAACCGGCCAATGCCATTGCAAGAAGCGCCAAAAGCACTGCTGCTCGCCTCATCGAACGACCTCCCTGTGTAAACGACTCGCTCCGCATGACGATTGGCTCACTCCATCCGTCTGAACGACTAACCATAGTCCATACAGCGAAGGGTGTAAGGCATGCCAACTGTGCTGCAAATTCAAGCATACGTTTGACCGACAGTCGACCACCGGCGTCCACAAATGACAAGGCCCGGTGCGTCGACACCGGGCCCTGAAAAATTGAAAGGCGTGGAATTACTGGCAGGGTACGACCTTGCGCAGCGTATCCTTGGCCCACAGTACCTGACCGTCGGGCGTCTTGCCGTGCTCGTTCCAGCGCTCGCTCACTTCCATGCAGAAGGAACCGGCATTTTCGATACGCACGTCTGGATTGGAGGGACGTTCGCCACCGATACGCAGCTGGTCTGGATTATCGGTGGTGTAGCGAGGTGCAATAGTGGAGTTGCCGGCACAGCCGGCAATCAGGGCGGTGGCTACCAGTACAACAGGCAAACAGCGGCGCAGAGGCATGTTCACAAACCCTCAGAATGTCGATTTTGCTCCGGCAGGCATTGCCGGTAGCGCTAAATATCATTGACCCGAGAGTAGCGTCAATCTTTTTTCGAACACCGTTCGCGCCATGTTTGCCTCGCAGCCTCCGCAGCGCTTGAAAACACGCATCTCAGCGCTACGGGAGATGGCGCTCGTCGTGATGGCCTATCACGGCTAAGCTGGTGGCAACGGATAAAAACAGGGAACTGACGAACGTTTCATGGCTGAAACAAGACCGGATCAGGAGTACGCCCCGCAGCCCAGCGTGTTCGAACGCTGGGCTGGACGCTTTCTTCAGCATCACAACCAACGCCAGACGACGCCTCGGCAGGGGCGTCGTGAGCGTGAACTCGCCGATATCAAACGCGCCTTCCGAGCCTGCGTCGCCTGGTCCGTGCTGGCCGGCCTTCTCTCCGGTGGCCTAATCGGCGGTATGGAGTGGTACATGCGCGAGGGAATGCTCGATGGTATGCAGGACATGTCTTTCAAGGAGCAACTACCCTACTGGATCGGCTTCTTTGCCATTGCCGGTGTGGTCAGTGCGGTGGAAATCGCCTATCTCTACTGGAACGCTCTGCGAGGTGTGGCCACCACCAGCCGCCTGGCGGGCGCTCCGTTGCATGACGGCCCCCACGCGACCTTGACACTGCTAGGCTTGAGCCGAGTAGCGCTCGAGTTCCCAAGCCCCAGGCATCGTATCTACGGCATCGACCCCTATGCCTTGATGAATCGCTGGAAGCTGACCGCCCTATCGGTGATGTATCGCATGAAGGTAGGCGTCACCAGTTTTCTGCTGCGTATTTTTCTCCGCCGCGTGCTGGGCCGCGTGGCTCTGCGCGGCTTGCTGCCTCTAGTCACCGGCCCACTCTACGCTCTCTGGAACGCCATCATCACCTGGCGGATTCTAGTCAAGGCGCAGGAACAGGCCTTTGGCCCATTCGCCATCGAAACGCTGGTCAAAGAGTTGGCGCACGAGCCCTTGAGCGAGCGCGCCCAGCGGGTCGCATTGCATGCCGTCGGCGCGCTGATCATGGCGAATCAGGATGCACACCCCAACCATATCTATCTGCTGTCGCGCCTCTTCGACGTGTTCCAGCGACGCCAGCACAGCATCGACGTCGATTGGCCTCAGCAGCGCTTCAACCTAAACCGGCTGGAACGTTCGGAGAAGCATCGTGTTCTCGAACTGATGATCGCCGCCACGGTGCTCGCCGGTCGCTGCAAGGGCAAACGCAAGCGCTTTCTCGAGGAGCTATTCGAAGCGTGCGACCTGGCCTACCCGCAGCAGAAAGTGAGAGCCTGGCGCCGTCAGTTCATGAACGGCCAACCGTTCGGCAAGGCCGAGGCGTAAGCGGCTCCCTGCCCCTTGCTAACCGAAGAGCCCAAGCTGGCGATCCGTGAGACTGGTGAAGTCATCACCCAGAAAAGGCAGGATGGCATCGGCAACCGGCTGCAACTGCCGGGACAAATAGTGGTGGTAGTCGATGGCGCTGTTGCGGGCCTCGAGCGGCTCCGGCCCAGCTAGAGTGATCACGTAGCGAATCCATCCCCCGTGCTGGTACTGCCTGGGCCTGCCGAGCCGGTCGTTGAGTTCGTCGGCCATGCGTGCGGCACGCACATGGGGCGGCACGTTGCGGCGATATTCGTCGAGTCGCCGACGCAACCGCTTGCGATATACCAGGCGTTCGTCGAATTCCCCGGATAGAGTTCGGTTCACATAGTCGCGTACGTAGTCGCGATAGCTCTCACCGACGAAGATGCGCCGATAGAGTTCCTGCTGAAATATCTTGGCCAGAGGTGTCCAGTCGGCTCGTACCGTCTCGAGCCCTTTGAAAACGATCCGCTCGCCCTCCTTGGCGTCATGCACCAGGCCTGCATAGCGCTTCTTGCTGCCCTCCTCCGCACCGCGGATGGTGGGCATGAGAAAGCGAAGAAAATGAGTTTCGAACTGTAGCTCAAGGGCGCTCGTGAGGCCATACTCCGAACCGAGATGCAGATGCCACCAGTCGTTGACCCTCTGCGCCAGGCGCTGGCCGATGGCCTGAGCCTCCGTTTCCTCATGAACCCTTCCCAGCCACACGAAAGTGGAGTCGGTATCGCCATAGATCACCTTGTAGCCTTCGGCTTCGATCAACTCGCGGGTGCGGCGCATGATCTCGTGCCCCCTCAGCGTGATCGACGATGCCAGGCGCGGGTCGAAGAACCGGCAGCCTCGTGAGCCAAGCACGCCATAGAACGAGTTCATGATGATCTTCAGCGCCTGTGACAGCGGTGCGTTGCCTTGATGCTTGGCAGCCTCGCGCCCCCGCCAAACCTGGGCCACCATATCCGGCAGCGCATGGCATGTACGTGAAAAGCGGGCACCGCGAAAGCCGGGAACGCTCTGGGATTCAGGCTCCTCCAGGCCGGCAACCAGTCCTACGGGGTCGACGAGGAAGGTACGTATGATGGAGGGGTATAGGCTCTTGTAGTCGAGCACCAGCACCGAGTCGTAAAGCCCTGGCCGCGAATCCATGACGAAGCCGCCGGGACTCTCCTCTCCCGCACGCTCGCTCCCTTGAGCCAGGTTCGGCGCCACGAACCCTAGTCGGTGCATGCGAGGCAGATAGAGATGAGAGAAGGCTGCCACTGACCCACCGCTTCGGTCGGCAGGCAGCCCGGTGACACTGGCCCGTTCCAGCAGGAACTCGATCAGTTCGGTCTTTTCGAAGATGCGTGTGACCAGCTCACAGTCCTTGAGGTTGTAGCGGGCAAGAGCCGGCTTGTCCTCGGCGAACATGCGGTTGATTTCATCCATGCGCTGGTAAGGGTTGTCGATCGCCTTGCCCTCACCCAGCAGCTCCTGCGATACGTTTTCAAGACTGAACGAGGCAAAGTGCCAGGTCGCCTGGCGCAAGGCCTCGATGCCATCAATGATCAGGCGTCCGGCTGCCGATGCGAAAAAGTGGTTGGCGTTGCTGCCATGGACCCGCCAGCCAAGTGGCTCACCGTCTCGCCCCAGACGCAATGCCACGCCGAGCTGCTCGGCATGGCGCTGCAGTATTCGCAGATCGAACTGCACCAGATTCCAGCCGATGATGGCATCCGGGTCGTAACGGGCGAACCAGTCATTGAGCCGGGAAAGCAGTGCTGCTCGAGTCGTGCAGTATTCAAGGGAGAAATCGCGTTGACGCTCGGCCTCGCCGTCATGGCCATTGGCCGGGCCGAGCATGAAGACATGGCGATGCTCCTCGCAGGCGATGGCAATGGAGTAAAGCTCGCCACGAGCGCTGGTTTCGATATCCAAGGAGGCCAGCTTCAGACGCGGGCGGTAATGCGCATCAGGCCGGAGCTGCACATTCGTCCACGAGCCTTCATCGCCCTGCTCACCGGTGAAGCGTACCGGGGCTGTAATGAAACGCTCCATCAGGTAGCGTTCCGGTGGGCGAATGTCGGCTTCCAGCAGGCCAATACCCTGTTCACGCAACTGCCGTTTGCAATGCTGCAATTGTCGCTGCTGGCGACAGTAAAGCCCAACCACCGGCTGAAGGTGAAAATCACGCAGATCCAGCGTCTTGAACTCAATACCGTCTTCAAGGTTCAAGATTCGCTCGGCCTCCAGCCGCTGAGCGGCAGGAAGGAAGGCCACCGAAGGCTGTGGTGGCAGGCGCACGAGGCAAGCCCCGGCATCGGTAGCCAGCCAGTAGCTTATCTCGCAGCCTGCGGTGGTATCCCGCCAGTGCCGTGTCAGCACGAACCCTCGCTGTGCCACCGCCGACTCCCACCCAGCCCGTTGTGCCGACATTCTACCCGTCAGGCCAGGGGCTGTCGTCACGCCCAGGTGTTACTGGTCGAGTATCGCCCTGCAGGCCGGGGGCAGCGAGCGGCTCGGGGATGGGTACACCTCGGGACGAGGCGTCGGCGTCAGTGCCTGGCAGCCCTCACCGGGCGGCGGCGCTGGCTGATCGATGCATTCGGGCTGATCCGGCGGACATCTCAGTCGCACATGCAGGTGCTCGTCATGGGAGTGCCAGGGGCGAACCAGGCGCAGCCAAGAGCGGTCGTCCCACTGCCTTTCGCACAGATCGCGCTTAACCGCAGAGTCGACGAAAATCCGCGCTACCCTGGGGTCGTCCGCGGCCAACCGTATGAACTCGGCGTGCTCGTCGGTCCAACGCTCATCCATTCGATTGGTATGCGGATCGACCAGTATCGGCTGCTCCAGCTCCTCGCGCTCGCTGCGCTCGAGAAATGGCAGGTCGAGACGGAACCAGAAGTCGACATCGAGCCCTGTCTGGTGGCTGACATGGCCGTAGGGCATCGGTCCGCCACGCGGCTGCGCCATGTCGCCCACCAGAATCGGACCGAACCCGGCTTGATCGACCCGCTGGCCCAGGCGCTCGATGTAGTCGATCAATGAAGGGTGACCATAGTGTCGGTTGCGTTCGAGATCCACTGCCTGATAGCCGACCCCCTCTTCAGGCAGTTGCTCCGCACCGGCAATGCAACCGCCGTCGAAAGGTCCGATGACACGCGGCGGACCGGGGAGAGGTTCATTGACCTCGGACCAGTCGCCGGGGGTGGTCGGGGGAGCGCTGCTCGCGGGTGGGCTGGCGGCGAAGGCGCCATCTGCTGAGAAAATTGCCAGGGCCAGCAACATGACGCCCACTTGGCGTGGGCGTCGAAGTAAAGCATTGCAGAGCATGATGCATCCTTTTCGGCTGATTCTTCATTTCTCGTTTGACAGGGTTACCTTTCCTGCTGGTGCAGCCACTCCAGCCCGGGACGGTAGAGCATGTCGTGTTCGCCATCGAACAGCACCAGCTCCGCGGGCCCTGACTGCAGATGCAGCAGTACCGCCGCCTCGGCGGCGTCGAAATACGGGTATTCGCGCTCTTCGTGCAGCGAGCGCTCGACCAGATCGGAGGGCACTTCGCGGTTCTCCATGATCGCCTCGATCTGGTCCTGCGAAAGGCGGGCATCCTCTGCGACGAGGTCGTTGAAGGCGTGCAGTGCCTGATCGACCGGCACGGTGTCGTCGTGGATACCATGCGCGATCATGACCCGCATCTCGCCTGCCGCATCGGGTACATGAGCCTTGGGGCTACGCTCGACACACTCGTCGTGGGCCTCGCTGCCCTCTTCGGGCACCCCACCGCAGGCGCCGGCGATTTCATCGGCGTAGTCTTCACCACGCTCCTCATTCCACTCGTACCAGCTGATCAGATCGTATACCGGCACCCAAGCGGCCACACCGGCAAAGGTATCGGGCTGGCGGCTGGCCAGGTGCAGCGCATTCATGGCACCGCCGGAATAGCCCAGCAGATAAATGCGGGATTCATCGACGTTGGCGTTCTCGCGGGCATACTCAAGGGCATCCTCCATGTCGGAGATGACCAATTCGGAAGCGGTCGATTCGGGGCGGCCGTCATTGGCGCCGCGAAAGTCGGGATGGATGAAGGCCCAGTCGTTGGCCACGGCGAACTCAGCCAGGGGGATGTCGATGTTCTGCAAGTAGTTGGTGCTCCAGCTGTGCAGCACCATCAATAACGGCCGCTCCTCCTCCCCTTCGGGCGCGTAGAACAGCGCCGGCTGTTCATGGTCGTCCGCCGAAGAGGAGATGGTGATGTCCTGAATATCGGGCACGTACTCTTGCCAGGTCTCGAGTTCGGCATCGGTCAGGCCGGTGGGGAAATCGGTGACTACCTGGTATTCGCTGGGGTGCTCGAGCCCCGACTCTTCGGCTTCCTCACCAGCCTCATGCCCGAGCCACCTTTGCTGCTCGGGCTCGCTGGCCTGCGCCTGGCTAATGCCCACTTGAGCCAGGGCCAAGGCGACGCCTGTGATGACCGCCACACCGCCGGCACGCCGCAGGGCAGCAGGTCTCGGTGTGACCGACCTGACACGGGAAACAGAATGGGTATCGACGAGAAAGCGAGAAAGCGGGCCTCTATGCTCCATGGCGACTCTCCTGATGGCAGGTTCCTTTTGCTTGTGCCTACCAGTCTAGCCAGCCAAAGTCAGGTTTCCAGCACCCCCGGTCGTCAGGCCTCGCTCAATCCGTCCGCTAGCGCTCAAGTACGGCCAGCATATCGAGCTCCATTCAAGGGGACCGGCCATGCCCAAGGACAAGTGCCGCTCCATATAAGCGAACGGAGCGTGGCATCTGGCCCGACCAACCTGCCTGCCGCCTCGGCACGTCAGTCCGCACCCAGAGTGGGCACGCACGTTGATCTCGAAGTCTGCCAGGTTCTGCACAGCGCCTACCGTGCGATTATAAAAAAGGCCCATGCCAGAACATGGGCCGGGACTTCAGCAGAGTCGATGACGGTCAGTCGCAGCGCACCACGGCGCGGTTGGTATCCTTGGCCCAAAGGGTCTGGCCATCCGGCGTTCTGCCATGGGAATTCCAGGTTTCGGTCACTTCGACACAGTAGGTACCGAGGTCCTCGACGCGACGCTCGGGATCGGCGGGTCGATCGTTGCCGATGCGCATGATGTCGGGGTTTTCACTGGTATAGCGCGGCGCAACGGCGTTGGAGCCGCAGCCCACGAGCAAAGTGGCTACCAGCAGCAGGGGCAGAGCAGAAAGTCGCAGTTTCATCGTATCATCCTCACGAAAGTACCAGTGGTTGGCTCGTTCATTGGATGATGCGTAACGGGCGATGCGAAATGTCATGGGGCCTATCCGTTTGCCACCACGCAATCATTCTACGTCAGCCAGGGGGCGATGTCATTCTGCCGCCCGTTGGCTCAGGTACGTGGCTGATGCGGCCCGGAGCCTTCACAATCGCAAGGGTACCGCTCAGAGCCTAGTACAGGCTGGCGACTGGCGGGTTTGCCGACAATTCGGTACAAACCGCCCGCGCCGCCCCCGATCGGGTGCAGTCATGTTCCAACAGGGCTACAATCGGGGCCTGTTTTTCCTGGAAATATCAGAGCCGATATGTCGAATAACGCAAGCGCCCCGCGCAAGATCCTGGTCACCAGTGCCCTGCCCTACGCCAACGGCTCGATCCACCTCGGCCATTTGCTGGAGTACATCCAGACCGATATCTGGGTGCGCTTCCAGAAGAGCCTTGGCAATCAGTGCCATTATGTATGTGCCGACGATGCTCATGGCACCGCGATCATGTTGCGCGCCGAACAGGAAGGCATCAGCCCCGAGGCCTTGATTGAGCGCGTCTCGACAGAGCACCAGGCGGATTTCTCCACCTTTGGCGTCGCCTTCGACAACTATCACTCGACCCATTCCGATGAGAACCGTTATTTCAGCGAGCTGATCTACACCCGCCTGCGCGACGCTGGTCATATCGCCACCCGCGACATCGAGCAGATGTACGACCCGGTGAAGGGGTTGTTCCTTGCCGACCGTTTCATCAAGGGTACCTGCCCCAAGTGCAAGACCGCCGATCAGTACGGCGACAACTGCGAGGCGTGTGGCGCCACCTATACGCCGGCAGAGCTGATCGATCCGGTATCGGCGATTTCCGGAGCAACCCCTGAAGTGCGCAGCTCGACACACTACTTCTTCAAGCTGCCCGACTTTGCCGATTTTCTTCAGCAGTGGACCCGCGGCGGCCACGTGCAGGCCCAGATCGGCAACAAGCTGCAGGAGTGGTTCGAATCGGGGCTCAACGAGTGGGACATTTCACGCGACGCGCCCTACTTCGGCTTCGAGATTCCCGATGCACCGGGCAAGTACTTCTACGTCTGGCTGGATGCGCCCATCGGCTACCTGGCGAGCTTCAAGAACCTGTGCGACCGCACCGGCCTCGATTTCGACGCCTACTGGAAGAAGGATTCCGACGCCGAGGTCTACCACTTCATCGGCAAGGACATCGTCTATTTCCATGCCCTGTTCTGGCCGGCCATGCTGCATGGCGCCAACTTCCGCACGCCCACTGCAGTGAACTGCCACGGCTTCGTCACCGTGAATGGCGCCAAGATGTCGAAATCTCGCGGCACCTTCATCAAGGCGGCCACCTATGCCGAACATTTGAATCCGGAATACCTGCGCTACTATTTTGCCGCCAAGCTCACCTCGCGGGTCGATGACCTGGACCTCAATCTGGAGGACTTCGCCGCCCGGGTGAATGCCGACCTGGTAGGCAAGGTAGTCAATATCGCCAGTCGCTGCGCCGGTTTCGTCAAGAAGCTGGGCGATGGCAAGCTCTCGGGCCACTGTACCGAACCCGAGCTTGTGGCGCGGTTCATTGCTGCCGGCGACGGTATCGCCGACGACTTCGAAGCGCGCGAATTCGGCCGTGCCGTGCGCAAGATCATGGAACTAGCCGACGAGGCCAACACATACATTGCCGAAAAGGAGCCATGGGTGCTGGCCAAGCAGGATGGCCGCGAGCAGGAGGTACTGGATATCTGCTCGGTGGGCATCAACCTGTTCCGCCAGCTGATGGTCTATCTGGCCCCGGTGGTACCGGCCATGGCCGAGCAGGCCCGTGATTTTCTCAAGCTGGATTCACTGAACTGGGCGAGCCGACACGAGGTGCTGCTGGGCCATGAAGTCGCCAAGTTCAAACCGCTGATGACCCGCGTGGAGCGGGAGAGAATCGATGCCATGATCGAGGCGTCGAAGGAGGATCTGGTGGAAGAGCAGAAACTGAAGGAGGCGGTAAAAGGCCCCCTGGTCGAGGACCCCATCGCCGATGAGATCGCTTTCGACGATTTCGCCAAGGTCGACCTGCGTATCGCCCGTATCGCCAAGGCCGAGTATGTGGAAGGGGCCGACAAGTTGCTACAGCTGACGCTGGACCTTGGCGGCGAGACGCGGAACGTGTTTGCCGGCATTCGTTCGGCCTACGCTCCGGAAGCCCTGGAAGGTCGGCTGACCGTCATGGTCGCCAACCTGGCGCCACGCAAGATGCGTTTCGGCATGTCCGAAGGTATGGTACTGGCCGCCGGCGACAATGAGGGTATTTACCTGCTGTCGCCGGACTCAGGCGCCGAGCCAGGACAGCGCGTTCGGTAACGTTCCCATGTCCATGTAGTACCCAAGCACGGCCTCGGCCGTGCTTTTCGTTTAAAAGGGCACGAACAACATCCGCTAAAGTTTTGTCATCTATAGCCGATAGTTTTTGTAAGACATTAACCACACCGGTACGCCAGCCTCTGGTGGCACCGAACGTTCGCACAGGCGCGTTCCATGAAAGCACTGCAGGGCTCATTGCGTAACCGCTTTTTATTATCGCTTTGTGCCGTGCTGTGTATGGCCCTGCTTGCCCTCGTCGCCATTGCGCGCTTTCAGATAATGCCCATTCTGCTGGAGGACGAGGAGCACTTCGCCAATACCGAGCTGGATCGCATCGAACGGTCGCTGAGCAGCGAGCTCAATCATATTCGCCGCTTGGCGGAAGACTGGGCGTACTGGGACGATACCTACGATTTCGTGCAGGGCCTGCGTCCAGAGTTCGTCGACTCCAATCTCTATGAGTCGACATTGGAGACACTGGATCTCGACATGATGCTGTTCCTGACCGAGAGCGGTGCGCCCCACTGGGTGGTGGGGTACGACGAAGAGGGGGAATTCACTTCCTGTCCTGGCGTCATGGCGCCCTGCGACTGGGCCAGCCGGGCCGTCACTTTTCTTGCTCGCTATATCGAGCACGGGCTCGAGGATCACACTCATACCTGGCTGCTGGCAACGCCGTATCTTGCTCTCGGGGGCCTGTCCCCGATCCACCAGAGCCGTGAAGATTCACCTTCCGTGGGCTGGTTGGCCGTCGTCAGGCCGCAAAGCGAAGCCTGGCTCGAGCAGTTGAGCGACACCACAGGCATCCAGCTCGAGCTGAGCGGTGTACCGGCCCAGGAGTCGGCACATGACCATTTGGAAAGGATCTCACCAACGCAAATGGTGGCCAGCCGTTTCGTTCCGGCTCTGCCCTCGAATCGTGGCGTACGCATCGATGCCCAGCTGCCTCGCCAACACTATCAGGCAAGCCTGGAAACGTTTCGCTTCGCCCTCTATTGGACCAGTGGCGTGCTGATTGCAACTCTAATGATCGTGCTCTGGTTGCTCGAACGTATGGTTCTTGCACCTCTGCGCGAACTGGCGGGCTTTACGCAGCAGCTGCATCATTCCGCCATGCCGACCACCATGCCCGAGAGGCTGCTAACAAGGGACGATGAAATCGGCACCCTGACGCGCGAGTTTCGTAGCCTGCTGGCACATCAGAAACGTCAGTCCGAACAGCTTCTCGAGCTGACTCTGCATGACCCCCTGACTGGAGTAGCCAATCGCCGTATGTTCGATCAACGCTTTGCCGAAATGCTGCGCCGGGCAGACCGCCAGCATCCACATGCGGCCATGATGATCGATATCGACCACTTCAAGCTTTACAACGACCACTACGGCCATCAGGCGGGCGATGCCTGCCTGATGGCCCTCGCCCAGTGCATGCAATCGCTGCTATCGCCCCGGGGCTTCCTCGTCGCCCGTACCGGTGGGGAAGAGTTCAGCGTTCTGCTCCCCAATACCTCACTGGAGGATGCACAAGAGCACGCTCGCGCTCTGCTGCAGGCGATCAGCGAGCTTGAATTGCCGCATGAATTTTCTCCGACCAGCCCTTACGTAACGGTCAGCATCGGCATAGCTGCGATGCAGAAGGAACTGACAACGCCGGGCGATATCATGCGCTCCGCCGACCAAGCCATGTACCAGGCCAAGGCAAGCGGTCGCAACCGGGTGGCAGTCCATGAGGCCCCCGGTCAGGTCAGCCTGCTCGAGCGTTGACCCACCTACTCTCGTCTTCTCTTAGAGCGACCGGTCAGGTCCGGCCATTGCGTGCCGGGTTCGTCAGTCTTGCCACTCTCGCCATCTGGTTTCTTCCTTATGCTCACCTCGCTCAGTCACCGCTTCTTCATTTCACTCGGCGCAGTTCTCACCATCGCCGTGCTCGCCCTGGTGCTGATTGGCCGCTGGGTCGTCATGCCGGCGCTGATCGAAGAGGAGCAGTTCATGGCGAGCGCAGAGCTTGACCGTATAGAGCGCAGCCTGGCCCAGGGGCAGGGCACTCTACTGGCGCAAGCCCGCGACTGGGCTCACTGGGATGACACCTACCTGTTCGTACAGGGCCGGCACGAAACGTTCACCGACGCCAACTTCAGTCGCGACATGTTCGAGGAGATGCACTACCAGACCATACTATTCTTCACTGTCGATGGTTCGCTGCACTGGGTTGCCGGCATCGATCCAGACAGCGACAGATACGTCAGCTGTGCAACCATCGCCGCGGAGTGCGCTTGGACGAGGCGTATCGTCGATACCCTGCAGCCAATGCTTGCCAATGTTCCGCAAGAGGGCTCGCTGTTGCTGCTGGCCTCACCCTGGCCGTCACAGGTAGCCATCAGCACGATAATGACGACGAATCGCAGCGGTCCTACAGGTGGATGGCTGGTCAAGGTGCGCCTGCTCGATGAGCGTATGGAAGAATCTCTGAGCGCGCAGACCGGGCTGCCCGTTCTGCTCGACAGCCTGAGTATGGCCGCCTTGCAGCAGCACACGAAGGGACATGACCCGGGCAGTACTCTGGTGGAATATACTGACGAAGGCGAAATTGCGGCCAATCGCTTTCTGTCCAGCCATCAACCCGACGACATGCTGTGGCTCAGCACACGCGTATCGCGAGACCGCTTTCGCGCCAGCACGAATATCTTTCGCTATGCCCTGTTCTGGACTGCCGGACTTCTGCTGGTCATCATTGCCATCGTGCTGATTTTGCTCGAGAGCATGGTACTGGCTCCTCTGCGTCGTTTCTCGCGCTTTACCAAGCAGCTGCATCAAGCCCAGGTAACCGAGGACCTGCCGGCTCCCCTGCTGCAGCGGCGCGACGAGATCGGCACCCTTGCGCGCGAGTTCCAGGCCTTGTTGAGCTACCAGCGGCAGCAAACCGCACGACTTCTGGACCTCTCCCAACACGATCCACTGACGGGAGTCGCCAATCGGCGCCTGTTCGATGACTCTCTCGCCCTGGCTTTGGAGAACCTGCCGACAGCGAACGCCAGCGTGTCGGTGCTCATGCTCGATGTCGATCACTTCAAGCTCTACAACGATCATTACGGTCACCCCATGGGCGATTCCTGCCTGGTTGCCATCGCAAATTGCATGGAAGGGTGTCTGGGTGGCCAGGGTTTCCTAGTGGCCCGCACCGGTGGTGAGGAGTTCAGCATCCTGCTCGAAGGTGTAACCGTCGAGGAAGCACACGAACATGCCGACGCCTTGCGCCAGGCCATCGTCAAACTGGAGCTACCCCATGCCGCATCGCCTACCGCCGAGGTAGTGACTGCCAGCATCGGCGTGGCCTGCTGTTCTCATATCAAGTGCTGTAGCGCCCAAGCACTGATGAAAGCGGCAGACCAGGCGCTGTACTTGGCCAAGGCCGCAGGACGCAATCGGGTGAGGGCGCTCGGTATCGACAGTGAGTCGGCCGCACAAGCCTGAGCGGCATGCACGGTATGTCGGCTCAGGGGTTGGAGCGTATAATGGCGCCTCAACATGCACCCACCCCGACAGGAGCGACAGTGACCGGCGAGCCAACGCTGATCGACGCCATCGATGCTCTGCTGCCGCAGACTCAGTGCGGCAAGTGCGGCCACCCCGGCTGCCGTCCCTATGCTGAGGCCATCGCAGAGGGCGAAGCCATCAATCGCTGTCCACCCGGCGGTGAAGAAACCCTTGCACGGCTGGCTGCATTGACCGACCGCCCCGCCCTGCCGCTCGAACAGCCGGCTCAGCTCCCTTTGGCCGCCGTGATACGCGAAGCGGAGTGCATCGGTTGCACCAAGTGCATCCAGGCCTGCCCGGTGGATGCCATTCTCGGCGCCAGCAAGCGTATGCACAGCGTGATCAGCCAGGAGTGCACCGGCTGCGAGCTTTGCGTGGCGCCCTGCCCCGTGGACTGCATTGACCTGGTACCGCACCCCGAATGGGAGGCCGCCAAGGATGAAAGCGAGCGACAGCACTATCTTGCTCGTCGTGCGCGCCTGGGCCGCGAGCGTCACGCGGCGCGCCAGCAGCGCCTGGCGCGCCTGGAACGTGAACGTCGCATGGAGCGACAGCGGCGCATGATTCGGCAAGGCACCCGTAGCTCTCCCTCACGCATGGGCTCCTCCCCGCAGCAACGTCAGCGCCAAATGGCCGTCAAGGCAGCCGAGCAGGCAGTAAGACGAGCTCGAATGCAGTGCGAGAGCGCACAGCGAAGGGACGATCATGCTGCCAGGCGTCTTGCCGAAGCGCAGCTCGAACAGGCCAACACCCTGCTCGAACAAGCGCGAGCCGCCCTGACACCGAACGCGCCGTAACGCCCCGACCGCCGTGATGAGCCAGCTAACGCCATGAACGCCCAAAAACGCTACGACATCTTCTTCCGCCTGCGCGAGCACAACCCGCAACCCACTACGGAACTCGACTGGAGCAGCCCTTTCGAGCTGCTGACCGCCGTGCTGCTTTCCGCCCAGGCCACCGACGTAGGAGTCAACAAGGCTACCGCTCGGCTTTTCCCGGTTGCCAACACGCCCCAAGGGATTCTCGATATCGGTCTCGATGCACTGAAGCAGCACATCAAGACCATCGGCCTTTTCAATACCAAGGCCGAGAACCTGATGAAAACCTGCCGCATGCTGGTCGAACAGCACGGCGGCGAGGTGCCACGCACCCGTGCCGAACTCGAAGCACTGCCGGGCGTAGGTCGCAAGACCGCCAACGTCATACTCAACACTGCCTTCGGCGAGCCGACCATCGCCGTCGATACCCATATTTTTCGCGTTTCCAACCGCACGCGAATTGCCCCGGGCAAGAACGTGGTGGAAGTCGAGCAAAAACTGCTGCGCCATGTGCCCAAGGAGTTTTTGCGCGATGCCCACCACTGGCTGATCCTGCACGGGCGCTATACCTGTGTGGCACGCCGTCCCCGCTGCGGCAGTTGTGTGATTGAGGACTTGTGCGAATACAAGGAAAAAGTCGACATCTGAGCAGCGGCAGCGCGAGTCGTGCCCTGCGCAAGACGATATTAGACGAATGAGGGTTTTGCATAACACGGCACAGTCATGGACGATGACGCAGAACGAACAACAATAACCCGAGCCGAACCATGCAATTACACGACCGCCCAATCGGTGAGCGTATCGAGGCCTTGCTGGCACTCTCCCGCGAGCATGCCAATACCTTCTGCAGCCCATCGGCATGGTTGTCTCGTGAACGCTATCTAGCCAACCACCCTACCCGCATCCTGGTGATGAAATGCATGGATGGGCGGATCCACCTTCCCCACGCCACCCGCACGCCGCTTGGCATCATCACGCCCTTTCGCAATCTCGGTGGTATCTTCCACCTAGGGTGGCCCTATCTCGGCGAAATGCTCACTGATGCCGTGGACGATGCCATCAAAGGCGGCAGCGGTGTGCTATTGATCATCAGCTACCACTTTTCTCGCGGCGACCCCGCTCGCGGTTGTGCCGGTTTTGCCTGTGACGCGGACGCCGCCTTGGCCCACGCTTACGAGATGCGCCATCAGGCCGAGCAGATATTCGGCCGCGATCATCGCAACGTCTACCCGCTGGTTTGCGGTTTCGAAACCGATACCGATGCCCTCATCATCCATGGCAGCAACGGCGAGACACTCGATATCGGCGACCTCATGCTCAACGACGAAGGCGAGCTTGGGGGCCGTGTCGCTCGACTGTGCCCCGACATGCCAGGCGACATTCGTCGTGACCTGCTGCCCCTGTTACAGGGCAACCTGCAGCACGTCGACTCCCTGCGCGACACGGCTCGCGAGCTGGATATCGAACATCGTGAATGGGTCATTTGTATAGGCCGTGGCTTCGACTTCCTGCATCTGCCCAACACGGCCTTGATCGTCGGCCCTTACAGCCCCGACCTCTCCCAACCCATCGCCACGGCCGGCGCCATCATAAACGCCAACATGAAGGCCGGGCGCATCCCCGACGACGGCTTGCTGCTGCTGGCCTCGACGCCCTACGAATCGATCGGGGTGGATCGTTCGCGTGCCGAGCTGAAGTCCCGTTTCCTGTCGGAGTTCGCCGCCAGGGTCATCACACGTGAGCACCCAGCGCTGGCGAGCCGCATGATCACACGAACGGCAGTCGTGCACTGGCCGAGCCGGCGACTGGAACTCCTGGAACACGCTTGATCGGGCCGCGACCATGACCATGCTCAAGATTCTCCTACTGCCGCCCACGATCAACGTCGTGCTGATACTGCTGGGCCTGCTGTTGAGTCCGAAAAGACTGCTGGGCGCACTGCTGCTCCTCGTGGGACTCACCAGCCTGCTGCTGCTCGCCACGCCGATGGCCAGCCATACGCTGCGCCAAGGGCTGGAGCCCTATTCACCGCCGTCTCAAAGCCAGCTCGAAAGCGCCGAGGCCATCGTCATACTTGGCGGCGGACGCGACTATGTCGCACCGGAGTTCGGCTGGGGCGACGCGCCGGCCAATCCCACCTGGCGTCGACTGGCCTATGGAGCCCACCTCTACCGCCAGAGTGAGTTGCCGATCATGGTCAGCGGTGGAAGGGTACATGATGAGAACAGCGCCGAGGCCAGCCTGATGGCTGCCGCTCTGCGTGACGTCTTCGATGTTCCGGTTCTCTGGCTGGAGGGAGAGAGTCGCAACACCGCGGAGAATGCCCGCTTCAGCGCCGACCTGCTGCGCGCCGATGGCATTGGCCGAGTGGCACTGGTGTCACAGGCCTGGCACCTGCCGCGCGCCGTGGCGGAATTCGAGGCACAGGGGCTTACCGTCGTGCCAGCCCCTACCGAATTCACCAGCCCGCCGCCCAGCGGGCTGGCCGCGTGGCTGCCACGTGCCTATCACCTCAATCAAAGTACACGCGCACTGAATGAGTGGATGGGGCAGGCAGGCATTTGGCTTCGTGGCCTGCTGCCTTGAGTTTCGGGCGATCAAAAACCAGCCGTTTCCAGACGGGTAGCCAGCTCCTCGAGCATGGCGATTCCTTGCACGTCACTCTCCAGCAGCGGCAGCTTCGGCCTCGGCAGGTGAGCGAACTGCTCATCGATACGTGTCAGATAAGTTGCCTCCTGCTCACGTCTGGCGCGCATGAACCCGCCTTCAGCAGTCTCGGGAATCACACGATTCACCAGCGTTCCGGCGACCGGTACCTTGGCCGCCTCCAGTGCCGCCACCGCACGTCCCGTCTCGAGTATGGGCAGGCGCTCGGGCGTCAACACGAACAGAAAGCCGCTCTCCTGAGAGTTCTCGATGCGCCGCCGAGCGCGATGGAACAGCCGCCGACGTTCGACCAAGGTCCGCGCCACGTCACGTGTACGCTCGTCGAGGTCGCTGAATGGGTCCTCCTGAGGGTCGTCGAAGGGGGTGGCCACGTCACGTCCTCGCTTGGGCGTGAGGTGAGAGAGCACCTTGCCCAGCTCTTCGGATTTGCGATTGTGTGCCAGCAAGCCATCGGTCCAGGCCGCCATGGCCTCGGGCAGCGACAATAGCCGCAAGGTATGCCCCGTGGGTGCGGTATCGAAAATCACCAGGTCATAGGGCGCTTCGTCATCGACGATGAGCCGTGAGATTCGCTCCAGCAGCGCCGCCTCTTGGGTACCCGGCGACTGCCGGGTCAGACGCATTTGTCGCTCCAGCTCCTGCATCATCTCCGGCGCCGCATAGCGACGCATCTGCTGGGTGACCCGCGACAGGTGCGCCTCTACCTCGGCGTCCGGGTCGATCTCCATGGCATCGAGATTGGGCAGCAGTCGCCGCGGCACATCTCCAAGCTCACGGTCGAACACATCGCCTAGACTGTGCGCGGGATCGGTGGAGACTACCAGTACACGCCGTTCCCGCCGCGCCGCAAGCACCGCCAGCGAAGCGGCCACGGTGGTCTTGCCCACGCCACCCTTGCCGCCTACCCAAAGCAGGCGTTTTCCAAGCAGATCCTTCATTCCAATCCCTACTTAATCAGCTTCGACCTGGCAGGACGCTCAACAGCACTTGAAATGGTCCAGGGGCGATCTCTCCATGCCCATGCGCCGGTGCCAGTCATGAAAGCGTTCGAGCAGCAGCGGCTGCAGTTCCAGGGTGTAATAGGCAGCCGGATTGGGCACCCCCATCATCTCCGAGAACACCAGCAGCATGAACAGATCGTCCTCGTCACGCCGGGCCCGGGCAATCGCCCCCCGATAGCGCGAGGAGTAGACCTCCTCGGCGAAGAAACGGGCCTGGCTCAGCCAGGCCCGAATCCGTTCACGAGGATCATGCGATGGATCATGATCGTCCTTCATCTCATTCACCGTAGCTCACTCCTGTTGCTCGGCCATTTCCGCCCGAGAACGCTTGAGCGCCGAGGCGCATTCCATGGCCACCAGGATGGCCGCGATCAGCACCACGATATCGAGGAACAGCAGGAAGTAATTACCTTGTTCGAAGAAGGTGCGCAGTTGAATCAACAGCGCGCCGATGGTCATCACCAGCAGGAAACACAGCGGCGCCAGGGTGTACCACATGGGCCGACGCAGGCGTACCAGCATGACCGTAATCACCAGCAGGGTCAGGCCGGCCAGCAGCTGATTGGTGGTGCCGAACAGCGGCCAGATGATCATGCCGCCTGTGCCATCGGCACCGCCGGCGCCAAAGGCCAACAGCAGACAGCTGCCGACCGCCAGCAGCGTCGCGGGAACGTTCTTCTTCATCCACGGCTGGTTATATATTTCGCCCCACTCCTGGAAGATATAGCGCTGCAGGCGCAGGCCCGTGTCCATGGTGGTGCCGGCAAACAGCGCCGCCATGACCGTGAGCAGGGTGGCCGCGGTCACTTCGTTGAGCCCCAGGCCGTTGTGGATCATGTAGGCACCGCCCTCGACGAAGGCATTGACACCGCCCTGACCGAAGGCGGTGTACATCGCCTGCCAATCGGCGAACGTCGCGAAACCGGCAGTCGCCGCCAGAATGGCCGCCAGCGCCAGCATGCCTTCCCCTACCGCGCCGAAGTAGCCGACGAAACGGGCATCGGTTTCGAGATTGAGCTGCTTCGAGGTAGTGCCGGAGGACACCAAGCCGTGGAAACCCGAAATGGCGCCGCAGGCGATGGTCACGAACAACAGCGGTATCAGCGAAGGCGTTCCCGCCGGCACATCCGTATTGAAAGCCGGTGCCACCAGGGTCGGGTTGAGCAGCACGATCGAACCGTAGAGCACGATCAAGCCAATGAACAGCTGCAAGCCGTTGATGTAGTCGCGCGGCTGCAACAGCACCCACACCGGCAGCAACGAAGCGATGGCGGCATAAGCGAACAGGATCAGGATCCATACGGCATTGCCGGAAAGACCGCCCACTTCGGACGGCATCTGCACCGGCACTGCAGGGCCGATGAAGATCAGCACATAGAGCGCTATGACCCCCAGCACGGAGACCACCGGCAGGCTGAGAATGCGGCGATAGATCAGCTGTCCGATGATCAGCGCCACCAGGATCGCTCCCCATACCGGTACTACCGCGGTGGAGAAATTCATCATCAGCCCGGCGATCACCACGGCAAAAACCGCGTTGACCATCAGCAGCACGAGGAAGATGACGATCATGAAGATGCTACGGGCACGCTTTCCGACCACATCGCCGGTCAAAGCGCCTACGGATTTGGCCTTGTTGCGCACACTGGCCCAGATCGCGCCGAAATCATGGATACCGGCAAAGAAGATGGTGCCGAACACGACCCACAGGAAGGCCGGAAGCCAGCCCCAGATCACTGCAATGGCCGGCCCGACGATGGGGGCGGCACCCGCCACCGAGGTGAAATGGTGCCCCCAGAGGATGAAGCGATTTGTGGGTACGAAGTCGACTCCGTCTTCGAACTCATGGGCTGGCGTCTTGAAGTCGGGATCGAGGCGATAGATCTTGGTGGCAATGAAACGCGAGTAGAAAAAGTAACCCGCGGCCATTCCGCCAAGCCCTAGAATCAGCAGAACGATAGCACTCATTCCGATCGGCTCCTTTTTGAGGAAGATGTTCTTCTTCTTTCTTGCTGGCTCGCATGTTTCGCGAAGCGTCAGGTATCCAGCGCGTTGGGCACTGACCTGAAATGATGCGCAGAGCAAGCCGACAAGTCCAACTTTCGGCCTTAATCTGTACGCAATCTACCCCTAAAGTCTTAACGCATACCGTGGTGAAGCTGGGCTGCTGACATGATCAAAGGTCGTACATCCTCGACGGGGCACGCAGGTTACGCTACCTCACAGCAGTTCCTGAACGATGAGACCGTCATGCAAGAAAGCCTGCTTCAACTCGTCATGGCCGGTGCCTTCGGCGCCTTCATAGGCCTGCTGTTCCGCGTGACTCGGCAGCCGGGTCAGGCACGTGCGTCGACCTACGCCCTGGTCGGCCTGGCTGCCGGTATTGCGGCCTACCTGATCTTTCATGTTCTGACCCGTACCACGGGCGCTCCGCCCTGGCTGTTACCGGTGCTGGTACTGGCGCAGGTGTGGCTGTGGCTCGGGCCCTTGGGTCCCAAGTTCCGCAAGGTCGGAGGCAATGACAACGGTCGCTGACCCTGGCTCAGCCAATCCCGAATTCGCCGCCTTGCGCCACTGCCCTACGGTAACCGTCACGCTGGCGACACCGGTCGAGAAACTCCTGGAGGTTTGGATAGCCCTCGAGGCCTCCTCGGCCCTCCAGGGCAAGCACGGGGAAGCTCATCTGAATGTCGGCGGCACTGAAGCGTTCACCGGCAAACCACTTGCCGTTCGACAGCGCCTCCTCCCAGTACTGCCGGAGCGAGCGGATTTCCGGTCCTAGAAACTTCTGCTCCACCCCCTTGGCGAACATTCGCCCCAGTGGCCGAACAAGTGCCGGTACCGGTGGTTGGCTAAGCCGGGAAAACACGAGCCGCATGACCAACGGCGGCATCGCGGTGCCTTCGGCATGGTGCAACCAGAAGCGAAAGCGTTCGTAGGCTTCATCCCCCGGCATGGGGCGCAGCTTCGATTCGGGATCGTGACGATCGAGCAAATACTCCAGGATTGCGCCCGACTCGGCGATGACACGCCCATCACGACTCTCATCGGAGATGACCGGCGACTTGCCCAGGGGATGAATGGCCTTGAGGGACGCGGGCGCCCTCAGCGTTTTGGGGTCCCGTCGGTATTCGATCACTTCGTAAGGTGCGCCTAGCTCTTCCAACAGCCATAGCACGCGTTGAGAACGGGAATTTTGCAAATGGTGGACACGTATCATTGCACGACTCTCTTTGAAAACACGGCATCGGCTCCCGAGGAGAACAGAACCGGCCCGGAAGGTAAATGAAACGAGTGGGGGCGAAGAGCGTGGCAGTTTGGCCCAAGGTCGTCTTTGCTGACTCGAACCCGCGCACTAGACTGGTGATTAACAAGCTATAAATACGCCCCGAGGAGTGATGAATGGCCAAGGTACTGGTGGTAGACGATGAACCCAACATCGTCCTGTCGCTGGAGTTCCTGATGCAGCAGGCTGGTTTCGACGTTGACACGGCCGACGATGGCGAAGGGGCACTGGCCAAGGTCGAGGCGTCTCCGCCCGACTTGATTCTTCTGGACATCAGCCTGCCCGGTATCAGCGGCTTCGACGTACTGGAGCAGTTGCGTCAAGACTCACGTCATGCACGACTTCCGATCATCATGCTGACGGCCCATGGGCGCGAAGTAGAACGCGAAAAAGGGCTGGCCCTGGGCGCCGACGACTATGTCACCAAGCCTTTCTCGACCCAGGCCCTGGTGGAGAAGGTCAAATCCCTGCTGGCCGAGGACGCCTGATGAGGGGCGGAAAACTGCCCAAGCGACAACGCCTGATCGGCTTGTGGCTACTTCTCAGCGGTATCAGCCTGCTCGGCGGGGCTCTCTTCGCCGCCTGGCTGGACAGCTTGTTTCAACCGGAGGGCCTGGCGCGAGCCGTGCTATGGCTGGGCTGTTTTTCCGGCGGTGGAACCATCTTCCTGGTGGGTTTGCTGCTCGAACGCATGCTGTTCACGCCACTACGCCACCTTCAGGTACAGTTGGCGCGCCTGGTAGCCAACCCCGATGCCCGCGAGGATTATCCACCCGAAGGCTGGTTGCGGGGGCTGGGGCCTGACCTGATGCGCGTGCGCGAAGCCTGGCGCAGCGACCGAGCCCGTCTCGCCACGGCACATGCCGAAGGGGCACGCAGCGCCGCGCGCATACGCCAGGAACTCGAGACGCTGTTGCAAGTGCTCGATACCCCACTGCTGCTGTGCGATCACCACCGTCGCCTGCTGCTGTTCAACCAGGCTGCAGAAGCGCTCTTCGCAGGCCACCCCGGGCTCGGCCTCGGCAAACGGCTGGATACCTTATTGCCGGTAGCGAGCCTGCAGGACTCGCTCGGACAGCTACCCGACGACGGCTCGCCCCGTGAACTCCTGGTACCTTGCAACGAACGCTGGCTGCACATTGCCATGCGCCGTGTGCCCCAGAGCAATGGCGAAACGCTGTTGACCCTGGACGACGCCACCGCAGCCTGGACCAGCGAGATGGGTGCTCGGGCCGACCTCGCGGAGCGCGTGGCTCCACTGCGCCGGCACGGGGCAAGTCTGGCCAGCGCCGCCGAAGCCCTGGGGAGCGTACGGCATGCCAGACACATCGATGAGACCCTGCGCCTGCGGCTCGAAGCGGTGATCGATGAGGAGAGTCGCGCCCTGGGGAGCGAGATCGAGAATCTCGGTCGCCTCATCGATGACATGCAGAAGCAGGGGGAGCGGCTGGTGCCCCTCTGGTCCAACGACCTGTGGCAATCTCTCAATGAAAGACTGGGAGACAACCCCATCGTGGTATTACCCATCGGCATGCCGGCATGGTTCAAGGGCGATGCACCGGCGCTACTCGTCCTGCTCGACTCTCTGCTCAAGCGGTTGAGCGCACATACCGGGGTCACCGATTTCGAAGGCGAGATGCTGCTTGGCAACCGCCGAGTCTATCTCGATTTGATCTGGCCCGGACGCCCGCTGCCCCAGCGCGAGTTGGCCAACTGGTGCGCCCAGCGTCTGGAGAGTCTGCCGCTCTCACCGCGAGTCGGTGACCTGCTACGACAGCACGCCAGCGATGCCTGGAGCCTGGCCGACTCTGACGGTAAGCATGCGCGCCTGCGGTTACCGCTGCCAGCCATGGAGCGGGTCGGCGCACCGCCCAGCCAGTTACCGCCGCGGCCGGAGTTCCACGACTTCGGCATCGCCGACCTGCCACCTCCCGATGCCGAACTGGCCCGCCGCCCACTGCGTGCCCTCGAGATCGTGGCATTCGATACCGAAACCACGGGCCTGGAGCTGCGCCGGGGCGATACGGTCATCAGTATCGGTGGCTGTCGCATCGTCAATGCGCGGCTGCTGGCCAGTGACATCTTCGACGTGCGGGTCGACCCGGGCATACCGATCCCGCCCGCCAGCACCGCGATACATGGCATCACCGACAGCGATGTGGCCGGCGCCCCGCCGCTATCGGTAGCGCTGCCACGCTTCCGCGACTTTGTCGGTGAAGCCGTGGTCCTGGCCCACAATGCCGCCTTCGACCTGCTAGCGCTTCAATCGCCTGGAAGTGGTATCACCCTCGAGATGCCGGTGCTCGATACGCTGCTGCTCTCCCGCGCCCTGGACGAGAGTCTCGATGGACACGACCTGGACACCCTAGCCGAGCGCTATGATCTGAGTTTCCCCCCGGGAACTCGCCACACGGCCCTGGGCGATGCACGAGTCACGGCTGAACTGTGGCTGGCGCTGTTGCCACGCCTGGAAGCACGCGGTATCGAAACCCTCGAGCAGGCGCTGGCGCTTCAAGCCACCGCCTTCGATAGGGAGGATGCCTGTACATGAACGCCGCTTCCACCCAAGCCAGACTCATGGCGCTGATCGGCCTGGCGCTGCTGCTCTTCTCACCACCGCTGGTGCTGATCTTCGATCGACCCGAGCCAGGTCTGTCCTGGCTTCCGCTCTATCTCTTCGTGGTCTGGCTGCTGGTGATCGGCCTGACGGCCTGGCTGATGGAGCACCGGCGGGAGGAGAAGTGACGCGATGAGGACGGATCCGGTAGTGCTGACGGTAGCCTTCGGCTATCTGGCGCTACTGTTCGTGATCGCTGCCTGGGGCGACCGGCGCGCCGAACGCGGCCGCTCCATCATCGGCTCGCCCACCGTCTATGCACTGTCGATCGCGGTTTACTGCACGGCCTGGACCTTCTACGGCAGCGTGGGTCGAGCTGCGGAGTTCGGCCCCAGTTTCCTGTTGATCTATCTCGGTCCCACCCTGGCGATGCTGATGGCGCCGATGATGATCCGCAAGATGGTCAGAATCGCCAGCGCACAGCGCATCACCTCCATAGCGGACTTCATCAGTGCCCGGTATGGCAAGAGTTCGAGCCTCGGCGCGCTGGTTGCCATCATCGCCCTGATCGGCATCACGCCCTATATCGCTCTGCAGCTCAAGGCCATCACCTTGAGTCACGCCGTTCTCGTCAACTATCCCGATGCCGCTGACTTCCGCCTGGCCGATGAGAGCTTCTGGGTCGACAAATCCTTCTGGGTGGCGCTGGTGCTGGCGGTGTTCATAATCCTGTTCGGCACCCGCCACCTGGATGCCAGCGAGCGCCATGAAGGTATGGTGGCCGCCATCGCTTTCGAGTCGCTGATCAAGCTCGTAGCGTTCCTGACGGTGGGGATCTTCGTGGTCTTCGTGCTGTTCAACGGCCCCGGCGACCTGTTCCGCCAGGTGGTGGAAGCGCCTGAACTCACGGGTGTACTGGGGCTCGATGCCGTTCCCGGTGGTGCCATCGGCTGGGTCGGTACCCTGGTACTCGCCTTCCTCGCGTTCCTTACCCTGCCTCGGCAATTTCAGGTGCTGGTGGTGGAAAACGTCGATGAACGACACCTGGAGCGCGCCAGCTGGCTGTTCCCGCTCTACCTGGTTGCCATCAATCTGTTCGTTATTCCCATCGCCATGGCCGGGTTGTTGCTGCCAGTAGGCAACAGCGACCCCGACAGTTTCGTCCTGACCCTACCGCTGTCGGCGGGGATCGAGGGCATTCCGCTGCTGGTCTTCATTGGCGGACTGTCGGCCGCCACCGGTATGGTGATCGTCGAGACCATCGCACTCTCAACCATGGTCAGCAACCAGCTGATCATGCCGCTCCTGCTTCGTTCGAAACGACTCCATCTCAGCTCCCAGGGCGAACTGGCCGGCTGGCTGCTGGGAATCCGCCGAGTGGCCATCGTGTTGATTTTGCTGCTGGGGTATCTTTACCACGCGCTGATAGGTGACTCCTACAGCCTGGTGACCATCGGCCTGGTCTCGTTCGTCGGCGCTGCCCAGTTCGCGCCGGCAATGCTGATAGGCATGTATTGGCGCGGGGCAACTCTCGCCGGAGCCACGCTGGGCCTGCTGGCCGGTTTCCTTATCTGGTTTTATACCTTGCTATTGCCGGGCTTCGCTCAGTCTGGCTGGCTCGAGGCTACGTTCCTCGAGCAAGGTCTGCTGGGTCAGGCATGGCTGCGCCCCTATGCCCTGTTCGGACTCGAAGGCTTCGATATCTACAGCCACTCACTGATGTGGAGCCTGCTGGCGAACGTGGGCCTACTGGTCGGCGTTTCGCTCTTTACCCGCCAGACGCCGGTGGAACAGACCCAGGCAGCCCTCTTCACCGAGGCCATGAACCCCGGGCTCCAGCACACGTCGCTGTGGCGCGGCCAGACGACGCGGGGCGAGCTGCAGAGCCTACTCAACCGCTACTTGGGGGCCACCGCCACAGCGCGAATCCTGGCCGATCAGCATGGCAACCCGGCTGCCGACGCTCCTGCCCCACCGGCGCTGATCGCCCGTGCCGAACAGGCCCTGTCGGGCGCACTGGGCAGCGCCTCGGCCCGGGTCCTGATCAATTCCGTGGTTCGCGGCGAGGCGCTGGATCTCGAATCCATCCTCAGCATTCTCGACACCACCTCACAGACGTTGGAATACAACCGTCGCCTCGAGCAGAAATCGAATGAGCTCGCCCGCATCGGCGAGGAGCTGCGCGCCGCCAACGAACGTCTGCGGGAGCTCGATCGCCTCAAGGATGAGTTCGTGGCCATGGTCAGTCATGAACTGCGTACGCCTCTGACCTCGATCCGCGCCTTTGCCGAAATCCTGCGCGACGGCAAGGATCTGCCGGAAGAAAAGCGCGTGCATTTTCTCGAGGTGGTGGTGCTGGAAAGCCAGCGTCTGTCGCGACTGATCGAGGAGATTCTCGACCTGGCGCGCCTGGAAAGCGGCCGGCTGACGCTGAGTCCGCAACCGCTGGACCTGGTTGCCCTGATACGACACAGCGTGGATGCCGTGCATCGATTGCAGGAAGATCGCGGCGTCTCGCTCGAGGTCGACCTGGACCTCGAAGAAGCGCCGATCGTCGGCGACCCCGACCGACTGGAGCAGGTGATCATCAATCTGCTCGACAATGCGGGCAAGTTCGCCGACGACGACGCTCCCAGGGTGCGCCTGCACCTGGCACGGCACAAGCAGAGCTTTCGCATGAGCGTCGAGGACAACGGGCCGGGAATCGATCTGGACGAGCGCGAGCGCGTCTTCGAAAAATTCCACCAGATCAAGCGTTTCGGTGGGTCCAGCGGCAAGGCTCGCGGCCGCCCACGCGGCAGTGGCCTGGGGCTGCCGATAAGCCGCGGCATCGTCGCCCACCTTGGCGGCCGTCTCTGGGTCGACGACGCTCCCACCCTTCACGGCGCCTGCCTGGTGATGGAGTTGCCCGAAGCGTTGGATGAAGCCCGACGTGAAGAAGAAGAGAAGTCTGGCTGAGCCCAGACGATTCTTACCTTTTCATGGCGGTTTCGTGACGAATTCTCAAGTCACTTAACTTTTGGCCGATAGCCACCATGTAGAGGGGCTTCGGCCTCCTCTCAATCAGTCCGTTCCCCGTACTTTCATAAGTACTTTCATAACAACAATACCCCACCACACGTCGGTCCATGTCGCCCTTCACCCGAACGAAAGGCGGCTATGCACCACGACCGAAAATATTTGCCGGTGGAACGGTACCCCGACGACTACAAAATAGCCTGAAAGAGAGCCCATAAATGAGAGCATTGTCCCGCTTGACTCTTACGCAAAAACTACTCGGCGCCATAGGCCTGCCGCTATTGGTGGCGTTCCTGTGCCTTGGCGTGATCGTGCATACCCAGCTCAACGCCACCATCCCACCAATGGTGGAAAACGCCAGCATGCGCCAGGTGGAAGCCCGCGCCGACGAGATCGGTCGCTGGATCTCCGGCTATCGGACCCTGCTGAGCGGGCTGGCCAAGGATGAACGATTGGCCGAGCCCACTGATGTCGAGTCGCACCTCACATGGCTCGCGTCCCGCCACCCAGGCGATACCACCATCGAGTCGTTCTACTTTGCCGATGCCACTGGCGACACCATCACCCATACCGGAGCTCGGGCGGACATTTCCGGGCGCGACTACTTCAGAGAGCTGGTCATCGACGGTACGGCAGAGCGCCTTCTCGGTAATCCGGTGATCTCTCTCGTGAGCGGCAAGCCGACGGCCATTGTCGCCGAGACCATCTTCGACGCGCGCGGCAATCGGGTCGGTCTGCTAGGTATCACGCTCTCCATGGCGGCGGTATCCGATATCACCTCGGCCATCGATGCCGGTGAGGGCAGCTACGGTTATATGGTCGACCGCACCGGCATGGTCGTTGCCCATCCGGACCCCGAGATCCGCATGGCACTTCGCGTCACCGAAGCCGACCAGGCTGGATTCAGCGGCGCCAATGCGCTGGGCCAGCAGATGATGGAAGGCCGTGCCGGGATCGGCCAGGTCACGTCCCCTTTCGGCGGAGCCGTGACCATGGTCTGGCATCCCGTCTCTGGAACCGATGGATGGGTGCTAGCCGCCGCCATCCCCAATACGGTATTCACCGGCGTCAGCCGGAACCTGCTCTTCTCACTGCTGCTCGCCGGCGTCGCCACGCTGGCACTGCTATTGACCATCGTGACGCTCTCTTCACGCAAGGTACTATCTCCCATTCGTCGGACCACGCTTGCCATGGCGGACATCGCTCAGGGCAAAGGCGACTTGACGCAGCGCCTGAAGGTGGACAGCCACGATGAAGTCGGCCAACTTGCCACCCAGTTCAATGCCTTCGTCGAGCGCATGCAGAACACGCTGCTTCAGGTCCGCGGAAACGCACGCACGGTGCTGGCCGGCGCTGGAGACATCGCCGACGGCACCCAGGAACTCTCCTCGCGCACCGAGCAGGCCGCAGCCAACCTGCAGGAAACCTCCGCCTCCATGGAGGAGATCCACTCTACCGTGTCCCATACGGCTCAGGCCTCCGAACAGGCCAATGGGCTGGCGATTAATGCAGCAGGCGTGGCCGAGCGCGGCAATGCGGCCATGACCGAGATGCGCAGCAAGATGGCGGCCATCGATGAGTCGGCCAACAAGATAGGCAATATCATTGGGCTGATCGACTCGATCGCCTTTCAGACCAACATCCTGGCGCTCAACGCCTCGGTGGAAGCGGCTCGGGCCGGCGAACATGGGCGCGGTTTCGCCGTGGTGGCCCAGGAAGTACGTAACCTGGCCAGTCGCTCCTCCGACGCGTCGAAGGATATCCGCGGACTGATCGACACCTCGGTCAAACACACCCAGGCGGGTGGCGAGATCGTCAAGGCAGTCGCCGAGCACATGGAGGAGCTGCGCCAGAGTGTGGTTCAGGTCTCGGATGTGATCAGCGAAATCACCGCCGGTGCCCGCGAGCAGACGGCGGGTATCGAACAGGTCAATACGGCAGTGGCTGAGATGGACACCATGACGCAGCAGAACGCCGCCATGGTCAACCAGAGTGCCGGCTTGGCTGCCGCAATGCATGAGAATGCTAGACTGCTCGACGAGCTGATGTCCTCGTTCGTACTGGGCGATACGCCAGCCAATACCGCCACGGCACCTAGCGCCCGGCCACAACGCGCAATTCCGGCCGCCCTGGCCCGACCGATGGCCGACCCCAAACCGCAGGCCCACCAGCGAGTGAAGGAAGTCGAAGAAGAGTGGGAAACCTTCTAAACGCGGTCATTTGCGGCAAGTAGCCCGTTCGGGCTGCCTGCCGCTATCGCTCTTCCGGAGATAGTGCAACCAAGCCTGCGTCTCTCAGTGTCTCTTTTATTCATAACCTGGGTTAAAGAAATTCTTCTCACGGCCGATTTCAAACGAAGGAGCCATAAAACCGAGAACGAGAGATGACACAGGGAATCGATAGTGCAGATAGACTTCTACTGGCTTCACAGCCGATCTTCGACCGTGCGAATGACATCTACGGGGTCGAGCTCTTCTATCGCAATGAAGCCGGGTTGGGTGCCTTGGACGTCGGGGAAAGTCTGGCTACCTCAGAAGTCGTGTATCACCTGAGCACTGCTATTACACGCCGGGCCAATATTACCAAAGTGCCTGCCTTCATAAATGTCTCCACGAATCTGCTACTCTCCCCCCATTTCCTGCCGGTCGCCCCCAGTCAAGTCGTCATCGAGCTGGTCGAGAGAATCGTACCCAGCGAAGCTTTGATCCACGCTGTTCAGTGTCTCCACGATCAAGGCTATCGCTTCGCCCTGGACGATTTCGCCTTCTCTCAACAGTGGGATGCCCTGCTGTCGCTGGCCTCATACATCAAGGTCGATATCTCGACGTTATCGCCGACGACGGTAGAGATGCATAAAAAGCGACTCTCCCACCTGGATGTCAAATGGGTAGCCGAACGCGTTGAAACGCGTGCTGAGCACGAACGCTACCTTGAGATGGGCTTCGACCTGTTTCAAGGCTACTTCTATGCACAGCCGAAACCCGTGTACGGGAAAAAGATTCCAGCCTCCACGCTTCAGGCAACCGTACTCCTTCAGGCACTCTGTCGCCCCGAGCCCGAACTGGGTGAAATCGTTGCGCTGATACAGTCCGACCCGGAACTGGCTTTGAAACTGACGCGTGTGGCGAACAATGCTTTTCATCGTCAACAGGTCCCGATCAGCTCGCTCCATGATGTCGTGACGCGTCTCGGCTTTCGCCAGCTGACCAGTTGGGTCGCCATGTTGGGTTTATTGGGCGAAGCGCAATCCGAACATGCCGAACTGGCACTGACCAGAGCCAAAGCCTGCGAACTCCTCGCGAAAGAACATGAGTTGAATGCGCAGGATGCCTACTTCATTGGACTGCTCTCCACTGTCGATCTCTTGCTGGGCGTTACCGGTGAAGAGTTCTTGAAAGGGATAGAGCTAGATGCCAGCACCAGCGATGCGATACTGCATCGAGCAGGTGTGTACGGTCATATCCTGCATCGTGTAGAGGGTACGGAGCGGCAATTTGCCATGCATGACATCACACTATGCGAGGAAAATTCTTTTCTTCTGGGCCTTTACCACCAAGCGAATCACCACGCTCAAGAGCTGCTGGCCGCCTTGGCGCCAGCGTGACAGGAACAGCATGCGGCTCAGGAGTGGCGGCCTTGCGCCTGTCTGATCAGGCTGCGAATGACCTGCATGTCATGCCGCAACAGCAGGCGTTGGTCCTCCTCGAGCCGGGCCAGGTCGATCCAGCCGTCCGGCGTCCCCCCCGCCTTGAGGCAGTCAATTTGTGTGGTCAACACAAGCGACTGAAGCCTGTCCAGCGCCGCGACCCCCGCCCTTGCCTGTCGAGCCGTCAGTGCTTCACGGAGCACCAGCGCCGAGAGCCGCTGCCGAGTGCCCGGTGTACAAATACCCTGACGAAGGGCCAGCAACCTTACGGCATTGACCAACGGCAGGAGTCCCTGGCGCTTGAGATTGAGCGCATTCTCATGGGGCGCACCTTCCCCATCTCCCGCTAGCCGGCCGAAGCGATCCAGCGCGAGCGGTACTTCATCGAGCAGGTGGGACATTTCATCCAGGAACAGACCCGCCCTGGGCATCAGCAGCGCGACATGACCGGCGAGTGAGCGAGAGAGCTCGGCATCGCCGAAGGCAGGATGGAAATCGAGCAGGATGTTGCTTTGCTGCACGCGTTTGACCCGCCGATCTTGTGTCCACAGTGTCAGCTGGTTCTGCCACTCCGAAAGGCGCTTGCGCCACATGGGCCAGCGCGCCATCACGTGGCCATTGCAAAGGGGAATCCCGGCTCCGTCGAGCCGAGCGGTGAAGCGTTCCCCCAATGACTGGAAGAAGCCATCGATTTCGGTATGGCGGGCATCAGGATACTCGGCCACGATCATGGCGTTATCCTGATCGGGTCCCAACAGGCTTTCGTGACGTCCGGCAGAGCCCAGCGTCAGAACGCAGAACGCCACCGGCGGTTCGCCCCAACCCTGCCCCTGCATGTCATTCAGTGAAAGCTGAATGGCACGCCGATAAAGCATTTCATTGTGATCGCTGATCAGCTGGCTGATACGCCAGGCCGGCAGGTCAAGGCGCATCAGCGCCTCGACCAGTCGCAGCTGCCAGGCGTGCGCGGTCGCCAGGTCGGGGCTAGGCCCCAGCGCTTCCAATGCGTCGCGCAGCGGGGCCAGGAGAGATGCCAGCTCCGGCAAGGTATCGTTGGCGAAGAGGTCACGCCAGGGTGAGGCCCGATGCAGCACTTGCATATCGTCTCCCATCGCACACGCGTCGGGGCAAGTGTAACAATACAAGCGCCGTCAGACACTTGGGCCAACGGATGAGAGCGAGTCCGGTCAGATCATTACCGGTGAATCAGCGCGGCTCGAACATGGCATCGCCAACCTGGTCGATATAACGTTGCGCCTTGCTGACCATCAGCTGATCACAGGCGTCGCGGCCGGGCACCAGGTCGGAGCGTTCGAAGCGGTGCTCAAGCGCCTCCTGGTCGCCGTTGCCCGGCTTGCGAATCCAGCCACTGACCCGGAACTGCCCGCCCTGCTCGACGGGTTCGGATACGATCAGGTAGCCGTTGTACTCCACCGGCTCGGCGGCCTTGGCATTGCCAGGCTTGACGTCACCGCCCCCGAACAGCCCACCCAACAGTTTCTTCAGCATTTGGGATCCTCCCGAAACGGTGACACCGGCCATAAGCCGGTGCCGAACCTATATCCGATGACAGGCAACACCTGATCATGTCGCGAACGAGGAGAGGTTACAGTAGAACTCGAACGCAGCAATGAATCAGCGTTTTCCTTAGCTCTGCTGGCGACCCTTGCCGGCGGCAATACGCAGACGCAGGGCGTTGAGCTTGATGAAGCCCTCGGCATCCTTCTGATTGTAGGCGCCCGCATCGTCCTCGAAGGTCGCGATGGACTCGTCGAACAGCGACTGATCGGACTTGCGACCCACGACGGTGGCATTGCCCTTGTAGAGCTTCATGCGTACCACGCCGCAGACGTTCTTCTGGGTTTCGTCGATGGCGGCCTGAAGCATGCGACGCTCCGGGCTCCACCAGTAGCCGTTGTAGATCACCTTGGCGTATTTGGGCATCAGCTCATCCTTGAGGTGCGCCTCCTCACGGTCGAGGGTGATCGACTCGATGGCACGATGGGCACGCAGCATGATGGTGCCTCCCGGCGTCTCGTAGCAGCCACGGGACTTCATGCCTACATAGCGATTCTCGACGATGTCGAGACGGCCAATCCCGTTGTCGCCACCCAGCTGGTTGAGGGTCTCGAGAACTTCGTGGGGTTTCAGTGCCTTGCCGTCGATGGCAACGATATCGCCCTTGTCGAAGGTCAGCTCGACATAGGTGGGCGCATCCGGCGCGGCCTCGGGCGCCACGCTCCAGCGCCACATGTCCTCTTCGGCCTCGGCCCAGGGATCCTCGAGGATGCCGCCCTCGTAGGAGATGTGCAGCAGGTTGGCGTCCATGGAGTAAGGCGACTTCTTCTTGCTCTTGGAGAAGTCGACGGGAATGTCGTGCTCTTCGCAGTAGGCCATCAGCTTCTCGCGCGACGTGAGGTCCCACTCGCGCCATGGAGCGATCACCTTGACACCGGGCTTGAGCGCGTAGGCTCCCATCTCGAAGCGTACCTGGTCGTTACCCTTGCCGGTGGCACCATGAGAGATGGCATCGGCGCCGGTCTCGTTGGCGATTTCGATCAGGCGCTTGGCGATCAGCGGGCGGGCGATGGAGGTACCCAGCAGGTACTCGCCTTCATAGATGGTATTGGCGCGGAACATCGGATAGACGTAGTCGCGAACGAACTCTTCGCGCAGGTCCTCGATGTAAATCTCCTTTACGCCAAGGGCCTGGGCCTTGGTGCGTGCCGGCTCGACTTCCTCGCCTTGACCGATGTCGGCGGTGAAGGTCACTACCTCGCAGCTGTAGGTTTCCTGCAACCACTTGACGATAACGGACGTGTCCAGGCCGCCGGAATAGGCGAGCACGACCTTCTTGACATCGGACATTCGGGGCTCCTCTCAGATAAATCGGCACAAGAGCCGCAGTATAGCGTGGCTACCGGCCGACGAATACCGGCCGCGGGACGTATCGCGACCAAGCTGGTAGACTTTTCGCCGATGAGAGTCGGCCAGGCCGCGGCAGGTCGCCAAGCGGCCTGAAGCTGACCGCGACAATGACCGGATGCCATAGGCACGCAATGAGGAGAGGCGCATGAGCGAGGCGATCAGCCGCGAGATGATGGCCCAGCGGTTTCGCAGTTTCCTGCCCGTGGTGGTGGACCTCGAAACCGGTGGTTTCAATCCCGAGCGTGACGCCATTCTCGAGATCGCCGCCGTAACGCTGACCATGGACTCCGAAGGCAATCTGCTGCCCGACGCCACCTACGCCTACCATGTGCAACCCTTTACGGGCGCCAACGTGGAACAGTCGGCACTGGACTTCACCGGTATCAAGCTCGACGATCCGCTACGCCAGCGCGTGGCACTTTCCGAGGCCGAGGCGCTGGGAGAGATATTTCGCCCCGTGCGTAAGGCGATCAAGACTCATGGCTGCACACGCGCCGTGCTGGTAGGCCACAACGCCGCCTTCGACCACGGCTTCCTCAATGCTGCGATCCAGCGCTGCGGCATCAAGCGCAACCCTTTCCACCCCTTTTCCAGCTTCGACACCGCCAGCCTGTCGGGGCTGGTCTATGGCCAGACGGTGCTCGCACGTGCCTGTCGTGCGGCGGGTATTCCCTTCGACAATCAAGAGGCCCACTCGGCGCGCTATGACACCGAGCGGACTGCGGAGCTGTTCTGCGCCATCGTCAACCGCTACAAGGATCTCGGCGGTTGGGCGCTGGCACAGCGCGAACAGGGACTCGAGGAGCTTTGAAGCCGGGGCTCAATGGCGCGGCTCCTGCTCCCAGCCGGCGGGCATTTCCAGATCATCGTCACCATCCGCGGAGCCCCCTACACCGGGCTTGTCGATGATCTGCACGGAGCTGGCCTGCAGCCCGTCATCGCCCTCGTTGGGTTCGAAGCGCACCCGGGTGCCCACGGTCAAACGCTCGAAGTCGCTGTGCAGCACCGCATTACGGTGGAAATAGTACTCCTGACCGCTCACGCTCTTGAGGAAACCGTAGCCATCCTGTTCGAACTTGCGGACCACCATCGCCACTGGCGGTAGCGGCTCACCGTCGTGCTGCTTGACCCGCCCGTCGCGTTTGGCCGTCTGCTTCTTGAGCTGCTTCTCCATCGCCTCAAAGGCATTACGAATGATTGGCCGCAGCTGAACTTGTGGATCGGTTACCTTATCGGTCTTTTCCGCTACCAGCTCCCCCTTGGCCGGCAAGGTTACTTCCACCAGGGCACGGTAAGGATTGCCTGTCTTGTGGGGGTTCTGGGTCTGCTCGATGACAACGCGACAGGAGACGATGTCCTTGCTGAAGTTCTCGAGCTTGCTTACCCGGGATCTGACGTACTCGTCGATCCACTCTGAACGAGATACATGCTGATAGGTGATTTCCAAAGGCGTTTGCATCGCTACCTCCCTGCCGTTGCATACCTGAATCCATTTCAGGCCTGGTACGGTCAGCGTGGTCCCGCTGGCGCCAGAATTCAATCGACTCCGCTCGGCGTTTTGGTTACTCAAGGTAAGCGCAGTTCGAGCCGCCCAGCATGAAAGAGGCCCGCGAACCGAAGCTCGCAGGCCTTGTCATGCACGGCACTCAGGGGAGGCCTAACGTCAGGCTTCGCCGCCCTCTTCCTTTGCCTTGGCACGAGCCGCGGCGTCCTTGATCAGCTTCTCGAGCTCGCCGCTCTGGTGCATCTCGCCTACGATGTCGCAGCCCCCTACCAGCTCACCTTCCACCCACAGCTGAGGAAAAGTGGGCCAGTTGGCGTACTTCGGCAGTTCTGCCCGGATATCGGGGTTGTCGAGGATATTGACGAAGGCGAAGCGCTCGCCACAGGACATCAGTGCCTGCACGGTCTGGGCCGAAAAGCCACACTGCGGCAATTGAGGCGTGCCCTTCATGTAGATCAGGATGGGATTCTCGCTGATCTGGCGCTGAATGTTCTCGATGGTAGTGCTCATGTGCGCTCCCTGTTGGAAGATATGGTGGCCGAGGTTATCGCAGGCAATACCCGAGCATGACACTCGGCCTTTCACCTCATGCCCCCATTCTACTTATCAAGAGCGAATTGCGCATCCCCCGCAGCCTGGCTAGGATGGTGGTTTTTTCGCGCGGAGAGATCGCCATGGCGACACGCCATTTTCTGACCCTGCTGGACCTGAGTCCTGAAGAGCTGCACTACCTGATCCAGCGCGCCATCACGATCAAGAACCGCCTGCGCGCCCAAGGGCCTACCTACGCTCCATTCGGCAATCGCACGCTGGCGATGATCTTCGAGAAATCGTCGACGCGTACCCGGGTTTCCTTCGAAACCGCCATGGCCCACTTCGGCGGACACGCGCTGTTTCTCTCTCCGCGCGATACCCAGCTTGGCCGCGGCGAGCCGATCGAGGATACCGCCCGGGTGCTGGCGGAAATGGTCGATATCGTGATGATTCGCACCTTCTCTCATGCCGGTCTCGAAACCTACGCCTCCGCCAGCTCGGTACCGGTGATCAATGCGCTCTCCGACGACTACCACCCCTGCCAGCTGCTGGCCGACGTGATGACCTGGACAGAGCTGCGGGGCAGCGTGCGCGGTCGCACCGCCGTATGGATCGGCGATGGCAACAACATGTGCCACTCGTGGATCAACGCCGCACGCCAGTTCGACTTCCAGCTGCGAATCTGCTGTCCCGAGGGCTACGAGCCACGCCAGGACATCCTCGCAGCCGCTGGCGATCGGGTCACGCTGCTGCGCGACCCTGCCGAAGCCGTCACCGGGGCCGACCTGGTCACCACGGACGTGTGGGCCTCCATGGGCCAAGAGGATGAGCAGGCCAAGCGGGAAGCCGACTTCAGCGGGTTCCAGGTCAGCGAAGCCCTTCTCGACCAGGCCAAGCCCGACGTGCTGTTCCTGCACTGCCTGCCGGCCCACCGCGGCGAGGAGATCAGCGAGACGCTGCTCGAAGATCCGCGTGCAGTGGTCTGGCAGGAGGCCGGCAATCGACTTCATGCGCAGAAGGCGCTCATCGAATTTTTGCTACTGGGCCGAGTCGACCACTGAGCCCTTGCACCGCCGGGAGTTACCTTCCGGCGGTAGCTGCCAACTCCCTAAGCTGCCCCCTCAATGTGCTCATCGGCACAGGACGGCCGAAGAGATAGCCCTGGAAGGCGTGGCAGCCCTGCTGCTCCAGCCAATCACGATGCGCCTGGGTTTCCACTCCCTCGGCAATCACTTCCAGTCCCAGGTTGCGAGCCAGGTCGATGATCGAGGCGCAAATCACCTCGTTGGCGCCATCCTCGAAAAGCGGCCGCACGAAGGACTGGTCGATTTTCAACTGATCGAGTGGCAGCCGATTGAGGTAACTCAGCGACGAGTAGCCAGTGCCGAAATCATCCAGCGAGAACCGTACCCCAAGCGCCTTGATGCGAAGCATGGCGTCACGTACGGCATCCGGCTCCTGCAGGAACAGGTTTTCGGTAAGCTCGAGCTTCAACCGCTCGGGGCAGGCACCGGTCACTTGGAGTACTTCCTCCAGACGCTCGACGAAGTCGGCTTGCTGAAACTGTAGCGGGCTGATGTTGACAGCCATGCTCAAGCCCGCAGTCTCAGCATCCCCAGCCCAATCGGCCAACTGCCGGCAGGCCGTCATGAGCGCCCAATGGCCGATCGAGATGATCAGGTAACTCTCTTCGGCTATGGGGATGAAATCGTAAGGGGGCACCATGCCATACTCAGGATGGCGCCAGCGCAGCAGAGCCTCTACACCCGTGACTGAGCCGTGCCGGTCCACCTGGACTTGATAATGGAGCTGCAGTTCGTCTCGCCGCTCCGCCTGACGCAGTTCACTCTCGAACAGAGCTCGCCTCACCGCAACCGCCTGCATGGTCGGATCGAAGAAGCGCCAGGTGTTACGGCCGGCCTGCTTCGCCTGGTACATGGCCATTTCGGCCTGCTGCAAGGTTTCATCGGCGTCGCTGGCCCCGTCGTTGAGCAGCGTGATACCGATACTGCCGGACAGCAAGTGGCGACGCTGACCGAGCCAGCAGGGCTCGGCCAGCTTGCTCAAGAGACGGGAGGCCACTCGCTCAATTCGCTGCGAGGCATCGACGACCGAGTGCCCCAGCTCCTCGACCAGTATCACGAACTCGTCGCCACCCAGCCGCGCCACCAGGACGGAATCGCCGCTGACCTCCGCAATGCGCTTGGCAGTCAACTGCAGCAGCTCATCGCCCGCCTGGTGACCGAGGCTGTCATTGACGTGCTTGAAGCCGTCCAGATCAATGAACATCAGCGCCCCCTGCTGCCCCTCGACGGTATACTTTCGCAGCGCGTGCGCCATGCGGTCCAGCAGCATGCGTCGATTGGGCAGGCCCGTGAGCGGGTCGTAAAACGCGAGACGATGCGCTTCCTGTTCGGCAGCGCGGCGCAGTGTGATATCACTGAGCGTGGCCACATAATGACTCGGCTTTCCCGCACCATCCTTGACGGCACTTATGGTGACCCACTGAGGATAGATTTCGCCATTCTTGCGGCGATTCCACACCTCACCCTGCCAGCTGCCCTGTGCGTGAATGCAGGTCCACATCTCGCGATAGAAATCGGCATCGTGACGCCCTGAGTTCAGAATGCGGGGATTCACGCCCAACACCTCTTCGGCCCGATATCCGGTTATGCGCTCGAAGGTGGGGTTGACCTTGCATATATTCCCCTTGGCATCGGTGATGAACATGCCCAAGTGGGTGTCGAACGCCAGTGCCGCGATGTCGAGCTCCGCCTGCAGCGACTCATTCAATTGGAGCAAATGCTTTTCGCTGTGAAAGAGCGCCTCCTCGGCGCGGGCCAGGCGCCGAGATTGACGCAGCAGTACGCCACCCAGCACCGCCATGATACTGCCCCCCACACCTATGGGTGCGGCCACGTCGCGCCAGTCCGCCCATAGCAGAACTGACGTCAGCGGCAATATCGCCGCGCTACAGAGGAGCGCAGCCTGCCAGGCCGGCCAACGCCGATACGACGGTGGCTTCCGGCCTGCCCCTTTTGCCGTCATGCGGTGTCCTTATAGCGAGCAACAATGACTTATTCGGTCACGGGCCTAATGTTCCGTCAGCTGTTGGTGCAACAGCAGTTCGACACGTCGATTGGCAGCACGCCCTTCCAGGGTTTCATTGCTTTCCATGGGTCGTGTGTCGGCATAGCCCACCGCGCGAAGTCGGCCGGCATTCACCCCAATCTCGGAGAGATAACGCAGCACGGCAATGGCGCGGGCGGAAGAGAGCTCCCAATTGGAAGGAAATTGAGCCGTGGCAATGGGGATATCGTCGGTATGCCCCTCAACCGAAACATCTCCTTCAAACGTCTCGAGTACCTCATGCAGGCCGCTCAGCACCCGTCGGCCTTGCTCAGTCAGAGTGGCCTGCCCGCTGCTGAACAGAAGATTGTCGTCGATCCGCAGCGTGATGCCCTGCCGCCCCTCGGCCACGCTGACCCCCCTCTATGTCGAGATTCGGCAGGCGAGGTTGTAGACCATCGTGACGAGGCTTGAGCCCGGCCCCTGCCACCATCCGCGCCGCCGCCTCGGCCTGGGGTGAGATCGCCGAAGCCACTTCGCCGGCATAGCGGCTTCCCTGTACGGCAAGGCCGTTTCCTGCCAGTGAAAGCAGCAGCACGAACAGCGTGATCAACAGAGTCAGCACATCCAGGTAGCTGACCAGCCAACCCTCCCCGTCACCATCACCGGTGGCTGGTGGGTTGAGAAGATCTCGCGTGCTGCGATCAAGCATTGCGAGCCTGCTCGTCGATGGCGTCCTGCCTGGCCACGATGGGGTCGCGGATTTCGTCGTGATAGTTGACCACGAAGGAGTTGAGGGTTTCTTCGATGAAGGAGGGCAGACGACGCTTGGTGATCAACGAAATACCCTCGAGCACCATGTTCATGGCAATCAGGCGCTCTTCAGTACGCCGCTCGAGCTTCACCGCAATCGGTTTGAAAACCAGGTTGGCCAGCAGAATGCCATAGAAGGTCGTCAGCAAAGCCACGGCCATACGCGGGCCGATCACATGCAGGTCGCCGGACTCCATCACTTCGAGCATGTTCACCAGCCCGACCAGAGTTCCGATCATGCCGAACGCTGGGGCATAGGTGGCCATGGTACGAAAGATCTGGGCTTCGGCGTGTTCACGTGCCTTGAGCCGGGCGATTCGCCAGCGCAGCAGATCGAAGATCTCCTCTTCCTTGGTATTGGCGATGACCAATTGAATGCCCGTACGCAAGAAGGGGTTTCGCGCTTTCTCGAGCGCCGCTTCGACGGCCCGGACGTCACCCTTGAACCACAGCCGAGAGATGTCCACCAGCTCCTTGATGTCATCCCTCATGTAGGTGTTCTCACGCCGAAACACCAGACCCACCAGGCGCACCACACGAACGACCTCCTTGAGCGGGTAGCTGATGAAGGTAGCAGCCATGGTGCCTGCGAGAACGATGGCAAGGCCCGGCAGGTTGAGAAAGCTCTGGGGCGATTCGGCAGTGAAGAACAGCACGCTGACCAAAAGTACGACACTGGCGAACATACCGATGAGGGTTGAAGGATTCATTCAGGCTCCTGGAGATGCGGGGCATCGAGTCTAACGATTTTTATCGGCAGCGAAAGAGGGCACTTTAAAGAAACCAAGGCGCCACCCCCACTGTTCTTGATCCACATCAATTCAATGTCTCTTACTAAAGTTCCCTCTTTGCCTGCCGATAGGGAATAAATCACGGTTCTGTTCGCCTGCGGCACAGAAAAAACCACCAGCTGGCCGAAGGCGGCCAGAGAGGAAACGACATGCAACGGTGCGCCGAGAAAGACGGGGCCTGCGAACGCTGCGAAGGAGCACTGCCCTTCACGTTCACCATGGCTTTCCAGCCTATCGTCGATCTGAACGCAGCCAAGATCACGACCTACGAGGCACTCGTCAGAGGTCCGGCGGGCGAGTCTGCCGCCAGCATTCTGGCCCAGGTGACCCCGCGCCTTCTCTACCGCTTCGATCAGGCCTGTCGCATCCGTGCCATCGAACTCGCCAGTCAGCTCGGCATGCAGGAAAGCCTGTCGATCAACTTTCTGCCCAATGCCGTCTACGAACCCCAAGCCTGCATTCAGGCTACCTTGGCCATCTCCAGCAAGGTTGGCTGGCCAGTGGAGCGATTGGTGTTCGAGGTCACCGAAACCGAAAAGGTCCAGGACCAACACCTGCGCAACATCATCGAGGCCTACCGGAGCATGGGCTTCATGACCGCGCTTGATGATTTCGGCAACGGCTTCGCCAACCTCGACCTGTTGACGGAACTGCACCCGGACCGGCTCAAGCTCGACCGCGCCTTGATCATGAGCTGCGACCAGGACACGCGCCGCCAGGCCATCCTCAGGGCACTCGTCGGCCTTGCAGGCGAACTGAACATCGATCTGGTCGCCGAAGGCGTGGAAACACGTGAGGAAGCACTCTGGCTTGGCCGTCACGGCATCACTCAGCAGCAAGGCTTCTTTCATGCCCGCCCCAGCCTCGAGAGTCTGTCTCCCGATCTCGAGCCAACTCTCGCGGCTTTGCGCCAAGCGCTGTAGAACCGGGGCCTTCGCCGCCGTAACATCAGCAAACATTAAATATACCTGGGTGCAGCAACACTCAGCAGGGAGCCAAGCAGCATGTCCGGACCTAGGGAACCAGAGCCTTTCACCATCGCCCTTCACCCGGTTCACGATGCCAGCCATCACCATGTGGCCGATCGCCTCGTCTACGGCCGGCACGTCGAAGCCGATGACGAAGTCGAAGATCTGATGTCTGCCACGGCCCGGGCACTGGCGAGTGCTGTGTACGAGCTGGGCGATGCCGGTCTGCTGGGCGATAGAACGCTGTTCATCGACCTACCCCTGGAGTGGCTGGACCGCCCGGAGCTGCTTCCCACGCCGGCACCACGCCTGGCCCTCGGGATCGCCGAGGTCGGCTCCATCGATGCCGAGTTGCTCGAGCGTCTGGACGACATTCGTGAGCGCGGCTACCGGGTCATCATGCCTTCCCGCCTGATCAAGCAGGATGTCGGCACCATGCTTGGCCGCTGCGATATCATTCTGCTCACGTCACCCAGCGACCTCGATGAACAGACGCTGGAAAAGCTCCCGGCACGTAACATAAAACTGCTGGTCGAAAATCTCGACAGTCGCCAGGCGCTGGAGCGCTATCAGGCGATGGGCTGTGACTACTACCATGGCCAATACTTGGCGCATCCCAGCTTCATTGCCTCTCAGCCGCGCGGGCGCCACGGTAACCGGGCCGCACAAATCCGTCTCATCCGCGCCCTTTACGAGGACAACAGCGACCTGAACCGGATGCACGAACTGGTGGTGCAAGTGCCGCATCTCCACGTGGCCATTCTGCGCCGTGCAAATTCTTCCTATTTCAATCGCGGTGGCAAGGCAGTGGATCTGCATCGAGCGGTACAGGTACTCGGGCTGATCGAATTGCGGCGCCTGATCCTGACGCTGACCCTGGCCAGCTTGCAGCCCTCATCTCGCATCGTACTGCGCATGGCGCTTGTTCGTGCCTTCATGTGCCGGAATCTTGCTGCCCCCTTCCCCACCCTGGATCCCGAGGATGCCTTCACCACGGGTCTGTTCTCGCTGATGGACGCCCTGCTCGAGGAGGATCGCAGCACCCTGCTCGAGCACCTGCCGCTTGGCTTGCCCATCATCGAAGCCTTGAAGTACCGTGTCGGGCCGCTAGGCGCCGTGCTTACCCTTTGCGAAAATCATGAGCGGCAGGTAGAAGCTGCCATCGACGATGTGCCAGCCGACCGACTCCACGCCTGCTACATGGAAGCCTTGGCGAGTACCAAAGCGCTGATGGACAACCTTTAGTCGTCGCTCTCGGCCAGGCGTACGCGCAACCGGCTCACGGCCTGGCTATGCAACTGGCATACCCGCGATTCGGTGACCCCGAGCACGACGCCGATCTCCTTGAGGTTGAGCTCTTCCTGGTAGTACAGCGCCATCAGCAGCTTTTCCCGCTCGGGTAACGCCTCGATGCCCTCGACCAACTGCTGACGCTTCTCCGCATCGATCAGCATGCGGTAAGGCGTATCGATGGTGGCATCCTCGATGCCGGGCTCTACGCCTTCCGACACCAGCACCTCGAAAGGCAGCAGGTGACCGCTGTTGGTATCGTTCAACAGTTGTCGGTACTCTGCGAGTCCCATCTCGAGCTCAGCGGCAATCTCATTCTCCTCCGCCGGCCTGCCCAGCTGCTGCTCCAGACGACGCACGGCTTCATCGACCGCCCGTGCATTGCGCCTCACGCTGCGTGGCAACCAATCGCGGCTGCGCAGCTCATCCAGCATGGCGCCTCGAATACGCTGGCTGGCGAAGGTAGCGAAGCTGGCGCCTTGACTGGCGTCGAAACGACCCATCGCTTCCAGCAACCCTACCGTACCGGCCTGAATCAAATCATCGAGCTCGATACTTGCGGGTAGACGAACCTGCATCGACAGCGCCTGGCGCCTCACCAGCGGCAGGTACTCTTCCAGCAGGTCCGACTGTTCTATCTTGCCTCGTGCTGTGTACATGCTCTTGCTCTCGCGGCTGACGGTTCCCTCGAGCATCGCTTCACCATGCTCGACGAGTCAGATTCACTACAGGTTGTGATGATTCACTATCACCTGCAGCCCCTGCAGGGTCGCAGCGCGCTGGCCACGCTCCTGCAGGGAGAACTGAAAGTAAAGTGGGGTATCGGCCGGCATACCGGCCAGCGCCTCGGTCTGTCCTCGTGAGCCAGGCAGTGGCACACATCCCCCCATGTGGCAAAGCCAGGCATTCACCTCTCTCCCTGCCAGTGGCTGATACTGCCAGTTCACCCGGCCCATTACCTGGCCTTGGGCCAGCTCCGGCGTTGGAGGTAGAAGAGCGGCGGACATTGCCGGACGTTCGCTCATCACCACCTGGACGGCAGGGGCCGTCGCTACCCAGCTACCCGCAGCCTGGGCCAAGCCCGCCCAGGCTCCACATATGGCCAGGATAACGATACCTTGCAAGACCCGTGGCTTCATCGCGCCAATACCAACAGTTCGATGCCAAAGTATGCTTCCGCCACATATTGAAGATTACTCAGCAGGCCTTCACGCCCCACCCCCGGCGGATGCACGGCGATCAGACGCTGCGGCCCGCCCTGCTCGGCGATCTGCTGGAGCATGCGATAGCCGCGGCGAAAGGCCTCCAGGTCATCGTCTACCCAAAGCGCCCAATGGGATTGCTGTGCTGCCAACAGGGGCAGATGTGAGCTATTGATCGGTAACGCCACGATACGCCAGGCACGCGGATTGCCGACCCAGCGCCTACCCTCCCGTGCCCAGCTCTCAAATAGCTCGGTTACCCGGGCTGTATGCCGCTCCGCCGTGCCCGCCAGCCCCAGCACCATCAGCGTCAGCTCCTGGTCGCTGCGAGGCTTGGGCGGCTTGATCGCCCCACTCGTGGGGACCGGCTGGGCAGCCGAGCGCTTCGATGGATCCCCGGGAGCTATCTCCGCGGCGAGTTCGACCAGCATTTCAGCCACGTGTAACGGGCAGTCGTCCTGCGATGTACCGTTCGCCCATTGGCGCAGGCCCGCGGCCTGGTCCCATCCCATCAACTTGACTCCCTTTCACCAAGGCCAAGGTGGCGAATGGCATCGCGCACCAGAAATAGCTGTATCAATGCTTCGAGCAATGCCACGTCGCGGCGACGACGCTTGCCGCCACTGAGTCCGAGCAGCTCGGCTCTGAGATCCATGGCCTTCTCGTCTTCGGCAAGATCGAGATGAGCAGCCACCGTGGCCAGACCACTGGCCATCAGCAGGCGCACGTCAGCGCGCATCTCACCGATCTCACTGGAATCGAGACGCTGCCAGGCGCGCCGAGTCAGCTGAGGCAGTACGTCACCCTGCAAAAGCGAAAGCAGCAGCGGTTGAACTTCTTCTCCCAGCCTTTCAGGCGTGACCCAGCAGCGCCTGACTAGGATCTTGCCGCTTTCTTCGTCGCGTACCTGGCCAAACCAGGCCCTCACTTCGAGAGCAGCCGAGTCGCGACGGCTCCCTTTGAAGTGGACGCCGACAGGCAAGGAGGTCAATACCAGCCGCGCCGCCTCGCCGCGGAAACGACAGCGCACCTGACCTACGGACTCGGCTACCGCTTCGAGCCCGCTCAATGTCTGGCGCTCTCCCGCAAATTCGACACGCAGGCTGCCCCTGACCTGGCTGCACCATGTAAATCGCTGACGCTCGAGCCACTCGCCGGCATCGCCATCGGGAAGCCCATTGAGGAGATGAAGGGCTATCTCGTGCTGCTCCAGCGCCGCTTCAAGACGTGCCTGCTGCCCTGCCACCTGACGGTGCTGAAGCAAAGGCAACGCCAACCAGGCGCCTTCCGCGCTGAGTGCCACATCCGGCATCGCCCAGCTCTCTCCCGCAACACGCCGCCTTTCGTTCCAGAGCATGCCCAGCGCCTGCCCCGGCCAGGGATATTCCCCCAGAAGCGTATCCAGGCGCTGCTGCTGCACCGAAATAGGCAGGCCCAGCATATTCCACACCGCCTCGAGCCCGCCGAACGCCGGCAATCGCTGGCGCAACGCCTCCAGCACCGTCGCCAGACGACGTCCCTGGCCCAGCAGATTGCCGGCGCCCCTGGCCGCCCCTTCGCTGGGCGTCGACCGTGACACCGCACGGGGCAACGGGACGCGACTGGCAAGACAGTGTTCGATGAGGTCGGCAGGTTCGGCCAGCGCCATATCCTCCGGCACACGCTGCCCATGAGAGACGAACAGCAGCCTCAACCCATGGCGCATGATGATATCGAGTGCCGGCGCCAGCCTGCCTGCCTCGTCCTGCTTGGTGATGATGCAGTCGTGCAGCTCGCCGCCGGCTGCTTGAGCCGCCTGACGGTAGCGCACCACCACCTCTTCCAACGTTTCCGGTTGGCTGGCCGCATTGAGCAGCAGCACCAGCCGTACCGAGGTGTCACCGCCGCGCAGGTGACCCACTTGCTCGATCACACGCTGGTCACGCTGACTCATGCCCACGGTATCGATGATGATCCATGACTTGCCCTTCACTCGCGCCAACAGATCGGAAACCGGCTGATCGGCATTCAGGGCATACATGGGGACATCGAGCAGTCGCGAATAGATACGCAGCTGCTCATGCGCGCCGATACGAAAGCTGTCCGTGGTGACCAGCGCCACCGGGCGAGTGCCGTGACGCATGACATAGCGCGCCGCCAGTTTTGCGGTGGTGGTCGTCTTTCCCACACCGGTGGGCCCGATCAGGGCCACGATGCCGGTACGATCCATGAAAGCCGCCTCATCTTCCAGCCCGACGAGGCGCTTGGCCAGCTGCCGCGAGAGCCAGGCCATCGCGCGGTCGTCCCCTTCATGGGCGAGCGCGAGCTCTTCCGGCAGTGTCGCGACCACATCTTCCGCCAGCGACTGGCTGAAGCCGGCTTCCAGCATGATGCGCAGGATGGGCTCACCAGAAGTCCCGGTGGCTGCCGTGGTGTCTTTCTCACGGGAGAGCAGCGCACGCATGTCACGCATCTCTTCCAGCAGCCTCGCGCTCATGGCTTCGAAGGCCTGGGCCGGATCCGAGCTGACAGGTGTCGCCTGCCTGGCGGGCGGCGGTTCCTGTCGCGGCACATCGGCAGGTTCCGAGGTTGCTGCCGATTCGGCCATGGCCAGGATCTCGACTCCCTGCTCGGTTCGCCGATTGGCCAGAATCAGGGCTTCGTCTCCCAGTGCCGTACGCACCTGGCGCATGGCTTCACGACTGTTGGCTCCAACGAACCGCATGACACTCATCGTTTATCGACCTCCCACCAGCGTCGTGACGCGCAGTGTACGATCATCGGGTATCTCCGCCTGCGACATGACCACCAGATGGCGCATGCGCCGGCGCAGGAAGCGGGCTATCAGCGGGCGCAAGCTGTGCTGTACCACCAGCACCGGCGGCTCTCCGCTGGCTTCATGTCGCTCCAGGGCCTGTTCGGCCTGGCTCATCAGCGTTTGCGCCAAACCAGGCTCGAGCGCACCGTTACCATTCATTGCCTGCAGCAGCACTTGCTCGAGCTGGGCATCCAGACCGATCACGTTCAGCGTATCGCGTCCCGGGAACCACTGCTGCGTGATAGCGCGCCCCAGGGCGATACGAACCAGTGCGGTCAGCTCGCTGGTATCCTGCTGATGCGGCGCATGCTCAGCCAGCGTATCCAGGATAGTGCGCATGTCGCGTATCGAAACATCCTCCTCCAGCAGATTCTGCAGGATTCGCTGCAGTGCCGTCAGAGTAACCGCCTTGGGCACCACGTCGTCCACCAGAGATTTCTGATCGTCACCCAGCTTGTCCAACAGTTTCTGGACTTCCTGCCGGCCCAGCATTTCGGGGGCGTGACGATGCAACAGGTGGTTGAGGTGGGTGGCAATTACCGTGCCGGCATCGACCACGGTATAGCCGTAGACCTGTGCGTGCTCACGCTGGCCGGCATCGATCCAGATGGCCGGCAGGCCAAAGGCGGGGTCGGCGGTCGGCGTGCCCTGCAACTGGCCGGTCACCTGGCCGGGATCGATGGCAAGCCACTGACCCGGGAACGCCTCGGCGCGGCCAATCTCGGCGCCCTTGAGGGTAATCAAATACGCGTTGGCCCCGAGCTCCAGATTGTCGCGGATATGCACCACTGCAGGCAGGAACCCCACCTCCTGGGCGAACTTCTTGCGTACGCTCTTGATACGCCCCAGCAGCTCGCCGTCCTGCCGCTGATCGACCAGGGGGATCAGGCGGTGACCGACTTCCAGGCCGAGCGTATCTACCAGCTGAACATCGTCCCAACTGGCCTCGGGCGCTTCGGGTGGCGGTGGCGCCTCGGTCTTGAGCTCCGCTTCCACCAGGCGCTGCTCCTTCTGCCGCGTCAGCATCCATGCCAGGCCGGCCAGCAGACAGGTGAAAATCAGGAATACCAGGTTGGGCATGCCCGGCACCAGACCCAGCAGACCCATGACGATAGCCGCCAGCACCAGTACCTGAGGGTTGACGAACAGCTGACTGATCATCTGCTGACCGACATCCTGGTCGGTATTGACGCGGGAAACGGTCACGCCGGCAGCGGTGGAGATGATCAAGGCGGGTATCTGGGCGACGAGGCCGTCGCCGATGGTCATCAGGGTGTAAGTAACTGCGGCGTCGCCGAAACCCATGTTGTGCTGAAGCATGCCGATCATCAGTCCGCCGATGATGTTCACGACCATGATCACCAGACCGGCCATGGCATCGCCGCGAACGAATTTACTCGCGCCATCCATGGAGCCGTAGAAATCGGCTTCCTGGGCCACCTCGGCACGCCGCTTGCGGGCGTCCTCCTCGCCGATCAGACCGGCATTGAGATCGGCATCGATGGCCATCTGCTTGCCGGGCATGGCGTCGAGCATGAAGCGCGCGCCGACTTCGGCAATGCGTCCCGCGCCCTTGGTGATAACCATGAAATTGATGATGACGAGAATCAGGAATACCACCAGACCAACGGCAAAGTTGCCACCGATGAGGAACTGGCCGAAAGCCTCGATCACTTTACCGGCAGCATCGCCGCCCTGGTGGCCTTCCATCAGGATGACCCGGGTCGAGGCAACGTTGAGCGACAGACGCAGCAGCGTGGTGAAAAGCAGTACGGCCGGGAAGGCGGCAAAATCCAGCGGCTTCTGTGTGAACATGCTGACCAGCAGCACCATCACGGCGAGCGCAATGTTGAAAGTGAACAGCAGATCGAGCGCAAACGGCGGCAGCGGCACGATCATCATGCCGAGGATCATGATGATCAGGACCGGGCCGGCCAGCAGCTTCATGCGCCCATCACCCAACCAATCGCGGCGACCGATGAGTTGACTCAATGGATTCATCGACCCGCTCCGCCGGGCACGGATGGCCCTTGATCAGTGGCGTCATTGGGCATGTCGGCAGCGGGCACTTCCAGACTCTCGGGTATGGTCAAATTCTCGGGTGTAGGCGGCACCTCTCCCCCTTCTCGTGAAACGTGCTTGAGACGGAAGGCCCAGGCCAGCACTTCCGCTACCGCAGTATAAAGGTCCAGCGGGATCTCATGATCGAGATCGACGTGATGATACAGCGCGCGGGCCAACGGCGGGGCTTGCAAAAGCGGTACGCCGGCCTCGGCGCCAAGCTCACGGATGCGCGCTGCCACCAGATCGGCCCCCTTGGCCACGACACGAGGAGCGCCCATACGCTTCTCGTCGTATTGCAGTGCCACGGCATAGTGGGTGGGGTTGGTGATGATCACATCAGCCTCCGGTACCTTGCTCATCATGCGCCCCCGGGCCATGGCCTGCTGCTGAGCACGTATGCGCGCCTTGACGTGCGGGTCACCCTCCGACTCCTTGTGCTCGCGCTTGACCTCTTCCTTGGACATTCGCAGCTTCTTCGCATGGCTCCAGAGCTGGTAGGGAACGTCAATCAGTATCACCACCAGCAGGGTCAGCACCATCAGGCCACAGGCCTGGGCTGCCATCATCAGCGCCCGTGCCAGCGCCTGGGTAGTCGGCTGATCCATCAACGCCAGGTATTCCCCGCGGTTGAAGTAGAGGTAAGCCATGCCCACCCCGCCAATCAGTGTCGACTTCGCAATGGCCTTGAACAGCTCGACCAGCGCCTGAGTGCCGAACATGCGCTTGAGCCCCTTGAAGGGGTTGAGCTTCGACATCTGCGGCTTGAGCGACTTGGCTGATATCAGCCACCCCCCCAACAGGGCCGGCGCCACCAATGCCACCACGGTCAGCAGCAGGAACAGCGGCAGCATGGTATACAGCGTTCGTGTCGCAAGATCGAGCACGTTGCTGAGCATGGGGCCGGTTTCGAAGGCCTGCTGGCGCTCGAACAGAAAGGCCTGCTCCATAACCAGTCCCAACTGATCGTAGAGCATGGCGCCCATCGACCACATGCCGACCACGCCTCCCAACAGCAACATGAAGGTGGTCAACTCACGGGAACGAGCGACCTGTCCTTCCTCACGCGACTTTTCGAGGCGTCGAGGCGTGGCCTCTTCGGTTTTTTCCTGATCGCTGCTTTGGTCGGCCATGGACTCCGCACACTTTTCCGCACGGTGGCCATTGTGGCGTTATTGAAAGGAGGGCGATACGCCAAAAAGCGCCGATGATCGTGGCTTTATCGGCCACGACCGTCGGCGCTCAGGTGGGTAGCAAGGGGAAATCGCTGCATGGCTCGGGGCGGCATGGCAGCCGCCCCTTCGTTCAGAAGCCCAGCTGATCGAGCAGGTCGTCGACCTGATCCTGATTGGACATGACGTCGGCACCCGGTTTGATCTGGGGACCGTTCAAAAGCCCCTCTTCCCTGCGGCGCGCCTCATTCTCCCACTGATCATTGGCCTTGCGCTGCATGTCTTCGCGGCTCATCCCCTCGGGAACGTTATCGATCAGCACCTGGACCAGCTGATGCTCGATCTCGCGAATGACATCCATCATCTTCTTGATCACCTGGCCCGTCAGATCCTGGAAATCCTGGGCCATCATGATCTCGAGCAGCTCCTTCTGGGTAGCCTGGGCCTTGTCGGGCACCTCAGCCAGATAGGAGCGGGTTTCCTTGACGAGGTTACGCGCCTCGTCGAGCTGCTTTGGCTCGGCGAACCACTCCGCCCAGCGCTTGTCCAGCGACTCGGCACCGCTGCTGATCGAATCCTGCAGCGGCTGCGCACGATCGATGGCATTGAGTGCACGCTCTGCTGCCTGCTCGGTCATGGTGGCCACGTAGCTCAGCCGGTCCCGTGCGTCGGGGATGGCCTCCGCCGCCTTCTCGATTTCCTTGTCCAGGCCCAGTTCACGCATGTTTTCACGCAGCATGCGTGTCAGCTGACCGATGCGCTGGACCAGATCCTCACCGGCGGCACCTGACGGATGTGCCTGGTCAGACTGCTCGTTTGCGCTCATCTTGTTCTCTCCTCCGCAGGCGGGCCTGGCCAACCGGCGTCACTTACCCAGTTTCTCGAAAATCTTGTTGAGTTTCTCTTCCAGCGTGGCGGCGGTGAAGGGCTTCACCACGTAACCGCTGGCACCAGCCTGAGCGGCGGCGATGATGTTCTCTTTCTTGGCCTCCGCCGTGACCATCAGTACCGGCAGCTCTTTCAGCGCGGCATCGGCACGGATCTGCTTGAGCATCTCCAGACCGTCGAGATTCGGCATGTTCCAGTCGGAGACGACGAATTCGAAGGAACCGGAGCGCAGTTTGCTCAGCGCTTCCTGGCCATCTTCGGCCTCTTCCACGTTGGTGTAGCCCAGCTCCTTGAGCAGGCTGCGCACGATTCGACGCATGGTGGGAAAATCGTCCACCACCAGAAAGCTCATGTTCTTGTCAGCCATCAGGGTTCCCCTCTTCTAACAGGTAATGATCTTGACGGACGATCGCCCGGACCGTCGGTGCTCTTTGAATAACTCAGAATTCTTCCCACTCGCCTTCGGCTACCGGCTCTTTCGCTTGCTTGCGGCGCGGCTTCGGATCTACCTCTGCCAGGTCGCGTGCCGGGGCTCGTGATGGAGACAGCGCCGGAACACTGCTGCGTACCGTCCCTTTTGCCGTCCCACTGGTAGTACCGGGGCCGCCATGACGCTCTTCATGCCTGGGCTCACGCTGCATGTCCCCCACCAGCCGGAACACGGCTACCGCCTGCTCGAGACGATTCGCCTGCTCTTCGAGAGATGCGGCGGCAACGGTAGCCTGCTGCACCAGCGAGGCATTTTGTTGCGTCACCTGGTCCATCTGCCCGACTGCCTGACTCACCTGCTCGATACCATCGCTCTGCTCCTGAGAAGCTGCGGATATCTCGTCCATGATGTCAGTGACCCGGCGCACCGCTCTGACCACCTCGTCCATGGTTTCGCCGGCTTGCTCGGCCAGTACCGAACCCTCCTTGACCTGCGCGACCGAACCGTCGATCAGCTCCTTGATCTCCTTGGCGGCAGTAGCACTACGGCTGGCCAGGTTACGCACCTCGCCGGCAACCACGGCAAAGCCGCGCCCCTGCTCCCCGGCCCGCGCCGCCTCTACCGAGGCATTCAGCGCCAGAATATTGGTTTGAAAGGCGATTGAATCGATGACGCTGGTGATGTCGCTGATCTTCTTGGAGCTGGCGGAGATTCCGCCCATGGTCTTGACCACGCGGTCGACCACTTCCCCACCCCGCTCGGCGGTGGATGAGGCATCCAGCGCCAGACCGCTGGCCTGACGCGCGTTGTCGGCATTCTGTCGCACGGTGGCGGTGATTTCTTCCATGCTCGAGGCCGTCTCTTGCAACGAGGCCGCCTGCTGCTCGGTACGCGAGGAGAGGTCTGTATTGCCACTGGCGATCTCGCGCGTACCGACATGGATGGAACCACTACCATCACGCACCTGCACGACAATGCGCGACAGGCTCTGCTGCATGTTACGCATGGCATTGAAGAGCTTGCCGATTTCGTTGCGACTGCCGTCGGGAATCTGACCGGTCAGGTCGGCCTTGGCTATGGCTTGAAGGTGCTTCACCGCCGAGTTGAGCGGGCGAATCACCGTGGTACGCAGCCCGACGTAGACAAATGCCAACACCACCAGGGCCAGCAGCAGCGCGCTCAAAGTGATGAATACAAAGCGATCCGACTGGGTGCGGAAATCTGCGGCCATGGCCTGGGCATTACTGAAACCATAGGCAACGAACTCCGTCATGTTATCGGCCAGCGCAGCACTCGGCTCGATCAACTGGTCACGGAGATTGCCAAATCCCGGCGTATTGAGTTCGTCCAACGCCACATGCTGCTCGCGGACGAGGCCAAGTACCATGGTGAAGTTTTGTTCGAGCTGCTCTGCCAGCTCCTGGGCCTGGGCCGACTTCGGCGCGGCAGCGAAGTTGTTCAATCGCGTCTGTGCACGCTCCATGCGGTTAGCGGCGATATCGAGCTGCTGGTTGGCATCCGCCATGCGCCCAAGCATGATCTGGTTGGAGGCGATTTCGAGACTCACCCGTGCCACGTTGAGCAGCGCATCGGCGCGATTGATCTCGTTGAGCTGTTGCACATTGATACGGTCGAGATCGGCCATGATTCTTGTTGCCTGCCGGTCCGACATGATCGAGAGCAACGACACCACCCCGATCAGCACGGCAAAGCAGATCAGGACAGCAATCATGGAAGCGTGAATACTGATGTTACGTAACAAGCGGCTCATTTAGGCGTTCCTCGCGATAAGTGACAGGCAAAGTTCCTGTTTATGTTTTTATTGTTCTGAAAATAAACATTCAGACTCGCTGGGCGCGACCGGAAGCAGCCACCAGCTCCATCAGACGTTGCGGAATGTCATCGAGACCGATCACCTCGACAGCCCCACCGACGGCAATGGCCTCTCTAGGCATACCGAAGACCACGCAGCTCGCCTCATCCTGGGCCAGGGTCGCCGATCCGGCCTGACGCATCTCCAGCAGGCCGGCGGCGCCATCCTTGCCCATGCCCGTGAGAATCACACCGATTGCGTTACGTCCGGCCTGAGTCGCCGCCGAGTGAAACAGCACGTCTACCGAAGGGCGATGCCGATTGACCGGTGGGCCGTCATCGAGCTTGGCAATATAGTTGGCACCGCTGCGCGCCAGCTTGAGATGCGCATCGCCGGGCGCGATATAGGCATGACCTGGCAGTACCCGCTCACCGTCACTCGCCTCTTTCACGGTGATGTTGCAAAGACGGTTCAAGCGTTCGGCAAAGGAGCGGGTAAAGCCACCCGGCATGTGCTGCGTAATCAAAATCGCGGGGCTGTTGGCCGGCAGGGGTTCGAGTACGGCACGGATAGCCTCTGTGCCCCCCGTGGAGGCACCGATGATGATCAGCTTTTCGCTAGACACCAAGGGGGCCTTCAGGGCCGCACGGGGCGCCGCCTGAACCTGGCGTGCCTGGCGAGGCCGCGACTTGGCGGCAGCGCGTATCTTCTCGGCGATGTCGTTGGCGTATTCCATCATGCCGCTGCGAATACCCAGCGAAGGCTTGGCGACGAAATCGACCGCCCCCAGCTCGAGGGCGCGCAGGGTGATCTCCGAGCCGGCTTGCGTCAGCGAGGAGACCATCAGCACCGGCATCGGGCGTAACCGCATGAGGCGCTCGAGAAAATCGAGACCGTCCATACGCGGCATCTCGACATCGAGCGTCAAGACATCGGGGTTGTGCTGCTTTATAAGGTCTCGTGCAACGAGCGGATCTGGCGCGACCGCCACCACTTCCATGTCCGGCTGCGAGTTGATGATCTCGGTGAGCAGATCACGAATCAGCGCCGAGTCATCAACGCACAACACCTTGATCCTGTTCGATCCCAAGGCAAGGTCTCCTGTCACGTAAGGGAGTCTTTGCGACCCAAGGCAAAAAGCACATGCCCATTTCATCGGCGTGGATGGCAAAAACTTTAGGCTCTTTCAGAAAAGTGGCGAGGTTTCGCCACTTTCGGACGGAGGCTAGGCCAAGGTGTAGACGGTCTGTCCCCGCAGGCGAAATACCTTGGTGATGTAAGAGAAATTCTCGGAATGGCCGGCAAACAACAAACCATCGGGCTTGAGCAAGGGGGCAAAGCGCTCGAGTATGCGTGTCTGGGTCTGCTTGTCGAAGTAGATCATGACGTTGCGACAGAAGATGGCATCGAATGGCCCCTTGAGTGGCCACTGTGGCGCCAGCAAGTTCATTTGCGTGAACTCCACCATATTGGAGATTTCCGGCCGTATTCTGGCCAAGCCTTCATGCTGGCCCCGCCCCTTCTGGAAGAAACGACGCACTCGGTCTTCGTCCAGCTTGCGCACCTGCTCGACGGGATAGACTCCTGCACGAGCGCGGGCCAAGGCTTCCGTATCGATGTCGGTCGCCACCACCCTCGCCTCGCTGGCGCGCGCCCCAAGGGTTTCCTGAAGGGTCATGGCGATCGAGTAGGGCTCCTCACCGGTCGAGGCGGCAGCACTCCAGACACGCACCGGACCTGAGGCCTTGCTGACATGATCGGCCAATAGCGGGAAGTGGTGCATCTCACGAAAGAAAGCAGTGAGATTGGTGGTCAGCGCGTTGGTGAACGCTTCCCACTCCTTGGCATCTGGCTGACGGGCAAGCTTCTCCAGGTAATCGCTGAAGCGAGTCAGGCCATGGTGGCGCAGGCGCTTGGCGAGACGGCTATAGACCATCTCGCGCTTGTGCTCCGCCAGCACGATCCCGGCGCGCTGATAGATCAGCTGCCGAATCTTGGAAAAATCTTCGTCGGTCAGGACCAGGTCACGCTCGAGGTGCCCCAGGCCCGACCATTGCCCCGGTTCGGAGCCGGGTGGGCGTATCTGTGTCAAAACGTCTCCCACTCTTCATCGACTGCTGCTTTGCCAGATTTGGCGGCAGCCTTCTTGCTGGGCAAAGGGTCATGTGCCAATGCCGAGAACACCACACCGGAACGCCCGGTTCTGCTATCCACGGCGCGCTTCTGTTCATGGTTCGGCACTTGCTCGGCTCCGGCGCCACGTAGACGGAAGACACGTATGGCGCGGTCGAGCAGCTCGGCCTGGCGCTGCAGGTCGTTCGCCGCACGAGCGCTCTGCTGCACGCGCTCGGCGTTCTGCTGCGTGACCTGATCCATCTCGGTGATCGCCTGGTTGATCTGGCCGATACCGCTGCT
>NZ_JBYCKL010000084.1:0-9714 GCF_057473365.1 Halomonas sp. TH-94 | reverse complement strand
TGACCACACCCATCCCCCCGACCGATCCCCATGAATATCTTGACGACCCCAACCGCAAGGCACTGGAGTTCGTTTTCGAGACCCCCAGGGGACCGGCCGTTTTACGTTGGCTGACGGTGCTCCTGGAGCACCTGATCGCCGCGATCCTGGTGGCGTTGATCGTATCGGTATCGGCCAACGTGCTCGGTCGGGCGCTGTTCAATCGCTCGCTGCCCTGGGCCGATGAACTTGCCCGCATGCTGTTCATCTGGCTGATTTTCATAGGCGCCGCCGCCGCCTTTGCCCGCTACGAACACATTGCCGTGGATTACCTGGTGCGCAAGCTCAGGCCTCGGGCGGCGCATGTGCTCTACCTGATTCAGCACCTGATCATCATCGGCCTGATGGGCGTGCTGATCTGGGGCGGCTATATCGTCATGTCCCGCTCTACCGGCCGTACCGCCATTCTCGGGGTGCCCTGGAACCTGATCAATGTCTCACTGGTGCTCTGCGCTGCCTTCATCGGCGCCGTGGCCGTCTGGCGCGCTTGGCAAAGCCTCACTCTCATTCGCACCGCTCAGGAGACGTAGCGCATGCTGTGGATTTTTCTCGGCATCCTGTTTGCCTCCATTGCCCTGGGGCTGCCGATCGCCTTCGGCCTGGGCACGGCTGCCGTCGTCCTGGCGGTCATGTCCGACATTCCCCTGTCGATTCTCATCGAACAGTCGGTGCGCGGGGTCAACAACTTCCCGCTGCTGGCGATTCCCTTCTTCATCCTGGTCGGCGAAGTGATGAGCGCCGGGGGTATCGCCCGACGCCTGATGGACCTTGCCGGCGCGTTGGTAGGGTTCGTGCGCGGCGGCCTGGGTCAAGTCGCCATCACCGGCTCGATGTTCTTCGGCGGGATCAGCGGCTCGGCCGTGGCGGATACCGCCGCCACCGGCGCCATGATGATCCCGTCGATGAAGCAGCAAGGCTATTCCGCTCCCCATGCCACTGCCATCAATACCGTCTCCTCGGTCATCGGCATCATCATTCCGCCCTCCATCCCCCTGATCCTGTTCGGCATCGTCACCGAAACCTCGATCAGCCGCCTGTTCATTGCCGGCATCGTGCCGGGCCTGCTGATCGGCTTCGGACTGATGGTGACCACCTTCATCATGGCCAGCCTGGAACACGCCGGAAAGACCCGCAAATTTCGGCTCGATCTGCTGTGGCAGGCCTTCAAGGCCGCCTGGCTGGCACTGGTCCTGCCGGTCATCGTGATCGGGGGCATCATCGGCGGGGTCTTCACCGCTACCGAGGCGGCAGTGGCGGCCCTGCTCTACTCGCTGTTCATCTCACTGGTCTTTTATCGCGAAATTCGACTGCGCGACCTGTGGGGCATGCTGATACGCACCGCCCGCCTGACCGGCATGGTCCTGCTGTTACTCGCGTTCGCCACGGTAATTGCCTGGTTCCTGACCATCAACATGGTGCCGCAGACCCTCGTCCGCCAGGTGCAGGCGATCACCCAGGAGCCCTTCCTGCTGCTGCTGATCGTGGCCGCACTGCTGCTGCTCGTGGGCTTCGTGATGGACCTGACGCCGGCCATGGTGATCATGGCGCCGATGCTGACCCCGATCGTCACCAGCGTGGGGGTGGATGCGGCCTATTTCGGCGTGCTGATGGCCTTCATTCTCGGCATCGGGCTGCTCACTCCACCCGTGGGGACCTGCCTCTACGTCGGCTGCGGCGTGGGCAAGGTATCGATGGAGTCGCTGGTCAAGGCAATGCTGCCGTACTACGCGGCCCTGCTGGTGGTACTGGTCATCCTGATCGCCTTTCCCGGCATCGTTACCTGGCTGCCGGACCTCACCGCCGTGCGTGGCAACTGACATCAACCCGAGTGAAATCGCTCTGACAACATGGAGTCCGCTATGACCCTGGAAGGCAAAATGCTGATCGGCCGCGAGGCCGTCAGCGGTAATTCCCGGCCCATTCAAGCCGTCGATCCCGCCACCGGCGAGACCCTCGAGCCCACCTACCTGGGCGGCAGTCGCACCGAGGTCGAGCGCGCCTGTGAACTCGCCGAGGCAGCATTCGCCGGCTATCGCGAGACGACACTCGAACAGCGTGCCGCCTTTCTCGAGACCATTGCCAGCGAGATCGAGGCGGTCGGCGACGCGCTGATCGAGCGCGCCATGGTCGAGACCGGCCTACCCCGGGCTCGGCTCGAAGGTGAGCGCGGCCGCACCTGCGGTCAGCTGCGCCTGTTTGCTAACGTGGTGCGCGCCGGTGAATGGCTCGACGTGCGCATCGACCCGGCCCTCCCCGAACGTGAGCCGCTGCCGCGGGCCGACCTGCGCCAGCGTCACATTGCGCTCGGTCCGGTGGCGGTGTTCGGGGCCAGCAATTTCCCGCTGGCCTTCAGCGTGGCTGGCGGCGATACCGCGTCGGCGCTTGCCTCCGGATGCCCGGTAATCGTCAAGGGCCACTCCGCCCATCCCGGCACTTCCGAGCTCGTTGGCCGTGCGGTGCAGCGCGCCGTCGAGAAGAGCGGCCTGCCAGAGGGTGTGTTCTCACTGCTGTTCGGCTCAGGCAGCGAGATCGGCCAGGCGCTGGTGGCAGACCCGCGCATCCAGGCGGTGGGCTTCACCGGCTCCCGCGGCGGCGGCACCGCACTGATGAAAACCGCCCAGGCGCGCCCGCAGCCCATCCCGGTCTATGCCGAGATGAGCTCGATCAACCCGGTGTTCCTGTTGCCCGAGGCGCTGCGTACCCGTGGGGCATCCCTGGCCGAAGGCTTCGTCGCCTCCCTCAATATGGGCGCCGGCCAGTTCTGCACCAACCCGGGGCTGGTGATTGCAGTAAAAGGCCCTGAATTAGACGCTTTCGTCGCAGCCGCCGCCGATGCCGTGAAGGGCAGTGCCGCCCAGACCATGCTCACCCCGGGCATCCATGACGCCTACGAACAGGGCGTGGGCCGACTGGCGTCGAACGGCAAGGTGCGCGAAGCGGCCCGCGGACAGGCCGGTGAATCGGCCAATCCGTGCCAGGCGGGGCTCTACGTCACCGCCGCAGAAGATTTTCTCAATGATCCCGAACTGCAGGAAGAGGTGTTCGGTTCAACCTCGCTAGTGATCGAATGCCGCGACGAGCAGGAGATTAGGCACGTGGCAAGCCAGCTCGAGGGCCAGCTCACCGCGACCCTGCAGATGGACGATGGCGACCTCGAAGTGGCCAAACGACTGCTACCGATCCTCGAGCGCAAGGCCGGGCGCATCCTGGCCAACGGCTGGCCGACCGGGGTCGAGGTGTGTCACGCCATGGTGCACGGCGGGCCCTACCCGGCCACGTCGGATAGCCGCACCACCTCGGTGGGCAGCGCAGCGATCTTCCGCTTCCTGCGCCCGGTGTGCTACCAGGCGTTACCGGAAGGGCTACTTCCCGAGCCGCTACGTGACGACAATCCTTGGGCGGTGTCGCGTCTGGTCGATGGTAAACGGGAGGCATGACACGTGAACGACGCCAACAAGACGAGCGACTATCTCCCTGAGGACATGGCCCAGGCGCTTCTGGTGGGCCGCGTATGGCGGGACGCCTCGGGGCCGAGGCCGGCCGGCCCCGCTCTGGTGGTGATACGCCAAGGCGAGGTGATGGACATCTCCTCTCACTGCGACTGCATGGCCGACCTGCTCGACCGCAACGATGCCGCCGCCTTCGTGAAAGACGTCGAAGGCGAATCGCTGGGCCCCGTTACTGGCCTGCTGCAGAACTCTCTGGCCGAACCGCAGCAAGCGCCCTACTTGCTCGCGCCCTGCGACGTGCAGGCGATCAAGGCCTGCGGCGTCACCTTTGCCGTCAGCCTGCTTGAACGTGTGATCGAGGAGCAGGCTGGCGGCGATGCCGCCAGGGCCAGCCAGCTACGCGCCGAGCTCAAACAGATGATCGGCCAGGACCTGTCGCGTATCGCACCGGGTTCCGAAGAGGCCATGGCACTCAAGACTGCTCTGCAGGCACGTGGCGCCTGGTCACAGTATATGGAAGTGGGGCTTGGCCCTGACGCCGAGGTATTCACCAAGGCCCAGCCGCTCTCGTCGGTAGGCTTCGGCGCTCACGTAGGGCTTCACCCGGCCTCGAAGTGGAACAACCCCGAGCCGGAGATCGTGCTGGCCGTGGACGCTGTCGGCACTCCGAAAGGCGCCACTCTGGGCAACGACGTCAATCTGCGTGATATCGAAGGACGCAGTGCCCTGCTGCTGGGCAAGGCCAAGGATAACAATGCCTCCTGCGCCATCGGCCCCTTCATTCGGCTGTTCGACGAAGGCTTTACCCTCGATAGCGTGCGACAGGCCCGCGTGTCGCTACGCATCGAAGGCGCAGACGACGGCTTCCTGCTCGAAGGCGAGAGCGACATGCGAGAGATCAGCCGCGACCCACTGGATTTGGTCCGCCAGACCATCGGGGCCCATCACCAGTACCCGGACGGCTTCATGCTCTTTCTCGGCACCATGTTCTCGCCGATCCAGGACCGCGACGGCGAAGGCCAGGGCTTCACTCACCATATCGGCGACAGCGTGACCATCGCCACACCGGCACTCGGTGCACTGGTCAATCGCGTCGATCACAGCGACTCGCTGCCACCCTGGACCTTCGGCATTCGCCAATGGATGGCCCATCGGCGCAAGTGAACCCTTCTCGAAACCGTTGGATTCCACTCGCGGTGTTTCTGAAGCAAGAAAAAACCCAGGCCGGATAACCGGCCTGGGTTTCGAGAAGCTACGTTGGAAAGTTGGCTCGATCCAGTCTGAAGCGGATCATCCCCCAAGCATCGGCGAAGCGAGGCCACGGACCCCCGGGGCCACGCGGAACAGGCTGCCCGCCAACGCCTCCTGGTCACGGCCGTGGGCCGCGGTGGTGATGTAGAGCTGATCCAGCCCGGGCCCGCCAAACGCACAGGAGGTCACTCGAGAGGCGGGCAGGATCAGCGTTTCGTCCAGGGTGCCGTCGGGCATGAAACGACTGACGCGCCCACCACCCCAATGGGCGACCCATAGCCCCCCTTCGACATCGCAGGTCAAGCCGTCCGGATAGCCCTGAGCTCCGCGGAAACGCAGGTGCTCGCGCTTGCCTGACAGCTCGCCGTCCGCGGAAAGGTCGAAGGCGTAGACGACTCCCGCCGCCGTATCGCTATGGTAGAGCGTACTGCCGTCAGGGCTCATGGCGGGGCCGTTGGCGACGCCATAGCCACGGTCGATCAGCTTCAGTTCTTTGCCGATGAGCCGGTAGAGCCCACCTTGGCCCGGCTCCTCATTCTCGCTCATCGAGCCGAACCAGAGCCTGCCGCAAGCGTCCACCGCCGCGTCGTTGAAGCGGTTGCCCGCCGGCTCGTCGGGTGTGACCCAGGCCTCGACGATGTGCGGCCCCAGCTCGTCGAGACGCAGATGCACCAGCCGCGAGGCGAGCCCGGCGATGAAGCCGTCGCCGTCACGGCGCGGGGCCAACCAGCAGCACGCTTCGTCGAGGGGCCAGCCGCTGGTCGCGCCGCTGGCGAAATCGTGGACGTGCAGGTTACGCCCGAGGATATCGACGAACAGCAACTGCCCGTCCTTGCCCCGATCGGGGCACCACAGCGGGCCTTCGCCCAGCTGCGCCCTGCCCCGCCATGCACAATGGATCATCGAGCCGTCGACCATGCGTCCCTCACCTCCCAACCGACTCAATGCGAATGCCTCGGCACGTCGGCGCCGCGACACCCGCGCAGGAAGTCGAAGTCGCAGCCCTCATCGGCCTGCAGCACCCGCTCGATGTAGAGCTGCCGATAACCGCCGTCGCTGGCAATACGGCGCGACGCGGCGGTAGGGTCGCTCTCGGCTAGGCGTGCCTCGAGCTCGGCATCGCCGATGTCCAGATGCAGCCTACCGGCGTCACAGTCGAGTTCGATCCAGTCGCCACCGCGCACCGCGGCAAGCGGCCCGCCGGCCGCGGACTCCGGCGCCACGTGCAGTACCACGGTGCCGTAGGCGGTGCCGCTCATGCGCGCATCGGAGATACGCACCATGTCGGTTACGCCCTGCTCGAGCAGCTTGGCGGGTAAGCCCATGTTGCCGACCTCGGCCATGCCATGATAGCCGCGCGGCCCGCAGTTCTTCATCACCAGCACGCTGCTGGCATCTACCTCCAGGTCAGGGTCGTTGATGCGCGCCTTGTAGTCGTCGAAATCCTCGAACACCACCGCCCGGCCACGATGGGTCATCAGCTCGGGGCTCGCCGCCGAGGGCTTGAGCACCGCCCCGCGCGGCGCCAGGTTGCCGTGCAGCACGCACATGCCTCCATCTTCGCGCAGGGGATCGTCCAGGGGCCGAATCACCTCATCGTTATAGAGCGGTGCATCCTTGACGTTGTCCCACAGCGTCCTGCCGTTGACCGTCAGCGCCTCCTTGTGCGGCAGGCGATCGGCTTCGCCCAGTCGACGCAGCACAGCGGGCAGGCCGCCGGCGTAGTAGAACTCCTCCATCAGGAAACGTCCCGAGGGCTGCAGGTCGACGATGGTCGGCGTGCCGCGGCCGATGCGGCTCCAGTCGTCGAGGTCTAGCTCGACGCCGATGCGCCCGGCAATCGCCTTGAGGTGAATCACGGCATTGGTCGAACCACCGATGGCGGCATTGGTGCGAATGGCGTTCTCGAAGGCCTGCTTGGTGAGCACCTTGGAGAGCGTGAGATCCTCCTCGACCATCTCGACGATGCGGTTGCCGGAGAGATGCGCCAGCACGTAGCGCCGAGAATCCACCGCCGGAATCGCCGCATTGTGCGGCAACGAGGTGCCCAGCGATTCCGCCATGCAGGCCATGGTCGAGGCCGTACCCATGGTGTTGCAGGTGCCCGCCGAGCGCGACATGCCGGCCTCGGCGGCCATGAAGTCGTGGAGCGAAATCTTGCCCGCCTTGACCTGCTCCGACAGTTGCCAGACCACGGTGCCGGAACCGATGTCCTTACCCTCGTGTTTACCGTTGAGCATCGGCCCGCCCGTGACCACGATGGTCGGAAGGTCGCAGCTTGCCGCCCCCATCAGCAGCGCCGGCGTGGTCTTGTCGCAGCCCACCAGCAGCACTACCGCATCCAGCGGGTTGCCGCGGATCGACTCCTCCACGTCCATGCTCGCCAAGTTGCGGGTGAACATCGCCGTGGGCCTCAGCAACGATTCCCCATTGGAGAACACCGGGAACTCCACCGGGTAGCCGCCCGCCTCCAGCACTCCTTTCTTGACGTGTTCGGCCAGCTTGCGGAAATGCGCATTGCAGGGCGTCAGCTCCGACCAGGTGTTGCAGATACCGATGATCGGCTTGCCCTCGAACTCGTGGTCCGGGATACCCTGGTTCTTCATCCAGCTGCGGTACATGAAGCCGTTCTTGTCGGCGCTGCCGAACCACTGGGCGCTGCGCAAGGGACGCTTGCGGTCGGTCATACGAGGCTCTCCTGAAACCGAAGTCATGCACGCTGGCGTCGGGTCTGCTTCCAGCGGTCGAACATCACCGCCAGCAGCAGAATCGCGCCGCGTACCAGGTATTGATAGAAAGTGGGCACGTTGAGCAGGCCCATGGCGTTCTGCACACAGCCCATGATCAACACCCCGACCAGCACGCCGGTAATGGTGGCCACGCCGCCGGAGAGCGCCACGCCGCCCAGCACGCAGGCAGAAATGACGGCCAGCTCGAGCCCCATTGCGGTGTTGGGGTCGCCCAGCCCCATGCGCGAGGTGAGCAGTACGCCGGCAATGCCGGCCACCACGCCCTGCAGGCCGAAGACGATGATCTTGAGACGCCGCACGTTGACCCCAGCCAGGGCTGCCGCCTCGGGGTTGCCGCCGGTGGCCAGCACGTTGCGCCCGAAGGCGGTCATGTTGAGCAACACCCCGAAGATCACGAAGCAGGCGATCATGGTCCACACCGGCAGGGTTAGACCGAGGAAGGAGGCACTGCCGAGGTCGAAGAACTCGGGCACGGTGATCATCACCGCATCGCCGCGGGAAGTGATGTAGGCCAGGCCGCGCACGAACTCCATGGCGGCGAGCGTGGCGATCAACGAATTGATGCCGAACTTCGCTACCACGAAACCGTTGAAGGCACCCACCGCACCGCCGGCGAGCACGCCGCCTAGCACGCCGATCAATACGCTGCCCGACGCCGAGGTCACCACGGCGGCGACGACACCGGCAAAGGCGACGATGGAGGCGACAGACAGATCGACCTCGCCCAGCGCCAGCACCATCATCATGGTGGTGGCGATGGTGCCGATCAGGGTGATGGAGAGCAGCAAGCCCACCATGTTGCGCCCGGTGAGAAAGCCGGGAATGAACACTGCCAGGGCGACGAACAGGATCACGAAGATGGCGATCAACCCGGAAGTGTCGAGCAGGGTGCGCAGAGGCTTGGGCAACCCGCGGCGGGGGGGCACCGCGGCCGTACCGCCGTCAGCGAATTTGTGGGTGGTCATGGGCAGTCCCTCAGATTGCTCTTGTTCGAAAGGTCATGCGGGTGATCAGGCGGGCAGCGCCAGCCCCAGCAGGCGTTCCTGAGTGGCCTCACGGCGCGGCACGATGTCGACCAGCGCTCCGTCGCGCATCACGCCGATGCGGTCGCAGATGGAGCTCACCTCGGCCAGATCGCTGGAGATCACGACGACGCTCTTGCCCTGCTCGGTCAGCTCGAAGAGCAGGTTATAGATATCGCGGCGAGCACCCACGTCGATGCCACGGGTGGGTTCGTCCATCACGAACAGGTCGATTTTCTCGGCCAGCCAGCGCGCCAGAATCACCTTCTGCTGGTTACCACCGGAGAGCTTGCCGATGGGCGCGCGCGGCCCCGGCGTCTTGATGCTCAGCCGCCTGATGTAGTCCTCGGCGTTGGCACGTTCGCGCCGCGGGTCGCGCAGCAGCCCCCAGCGCTTGAAGAAGCGTCGGCAGCTGATGTTGAGATTGTCGGCAACGCTGGCAACGGGGAAGATGCCCTGCGACTTGCGATCCTCGGGACACATGGCGATACCCATGCGAATGGCCTCCCCCGGGCTGGCGAAGCGTCGCGCCACGCCCTGGAAGCGCACTTCACCCGACTTGGCGGTCTCGGCGCCGCATACCAGCCGCATCAGTTCGCTGCGCCCTGCCCCCACCAGGCCGAACAGGCCGAAGACTTCGCCGCGCTTCACTTCGAAGCTCACCGGCGCCTTCAGCCCCCGGCCCTCGATGGCGTCGATCTCGAGCATCACGTCGCCCTGCTCGCGCTCCCGATAGCCATAGACGTCCTCGATGTCGCGGCCGACCATCTCGCTGACCAGGGTGTCGTGATCCAGCGCATCGAGGCTCTCGTGGGTGCGGATGTGCTTGCCGTCGCGGAACACGGTGACCGCATCGCACATCTTGAAGACCTCCTCCATGCGGTGGGTGACGTAGAGCACCACGCGGCCCTCGTCGCGCAGTCGGGCGACGATACGCTCGAGCTGACGCGTCTCCTGTACCGACAGGCTGCTGGTTGGCTCGTCGAAGGCGATGACGCGAGCATCGCGCAGCAGCGCACGGCCGATCTCGATCATCTGCTGCTGACCGATGGAGAGGTCGCGAACCTTGGTCGAAGGGTGAATGCTGCCCTCGCCGAGCACCGCGAGCATGCGCATCGCCCGTTCGCGCAGTCGCCGTCGGTCGATGAACCCGTGATGAGCCGGCAGTTGGCCGAGAAGGAGGTTCTCGGCCACCGACATGTT